>CAZMPA010000030.1:13251-14566 GCA_964567915.1 uncultured Isosphaeraceae bacterium
GGGGGGGGGGGGGGGCCCCGTTTGGGGGGCCCCTGGCCGGGTTCGCCAGAGTGAAAAATCGGTCCAGATACCGCCAGAACCATGAGACAAGTCCTTGACAGCATTCCTCTTGCCGATCACATTAGAGGGCAGTCGGGCTGTGCACGCCCGGCCCCTGGGGGATGGAAGAGTGTCCGCGGCCTCGCTGCGGCTCGAGAGAAGGAGCCCTTGCCGACTCAGACAGTGCATACACAAGAGAGTGACCGCGTCATGACGTTAGTGGCGCGGTGAATGCGTGGGTGATGAACCACCCTTTTTAACTAGAGAGAGCGTCCCGGCTCGTCGCCGGGAGCACAACCCGTCTTAGGAGGGGAATCCAAGACATGAAAACGCTACCGTCCTGTCTCTGTATTTTCGGCCTCGCGTCTGTCGCGACTGCTGGTGGCGGCGCTGCCATGATGGACCAGATTGGGTCCGATGATGGCGTCGAGATCGATACCAGCAACATGCTCGCGAACCAGATCTTCGAGGCCTCGTTCAGCGTCTATGACATCGGCGCCATCGATGATTTCGACAACCCGGCCGGCACCCCCGCCGCGGGCGTCGATTCCGTCGTTGGTGGCTGGAACGGTTATGTCGGCATTGACGGCATCTCCGGCCTCCAGGTCAACTTCTACAGCGACTACACCGCTGCGGGCGCCAGCCTCACCGGCGACGTGTCCAGCGCTGACTTCGCTGGTGCCCCCGCGGGCGATCCAAACTGGGCCCTCGCCGGCTACGACCTGATCGGCGCCTCCGGCATGTTCACAACTGCCGCCGGTACCAACTGGGTTGCCCTGATCCCCACGAACGAGTTTGGCCTCAACGGCCAGACCGGTCAGGCGATCAGCTTCATCGGCGACCTGAACTCGTACCAGTGCAACCCCGCTGGTGGTTTCGGCTTCGGCCCTTACCAGAACATGGCCAACAACCTGGCCCTCCGTGTCATGAGCGGCTCCAGTGATCCCTGCGATATCCCGCTGGGTTCCTGCAACGCCGACATCACGGGCCCTGCCGGTGTCCCCGATGGTCTGATCGACGTCAACGACGTCCTCGGCGTCATCGGCACCTTCGGCGAGGTTGGCGACGGCACGAGCCGCCCCATGGGCGACGTGTTCCCGCTGCCCGCTGGTGACTGCATGGTCACCGTGGATGACCTTCTTGAGGTCATCGGCCAATTCGGCGGCGACTGCCTGCCGCGTGGTGCCTGCTGCTACGGCGTCGACGGCTGTGCCGACGACATGAAGGAAGCCGACTGCGTCGGTTCCTGGCTCGGCGAAGGCACCTCCTGCCCCGC
>CAZMPA010000031.1:0-14513 GCA_964567915.1 uncultured Isosphaeraceae bacterium
GGTACTTCACGCTCCACCAGGGGGGATCGGCTTGAGCTGCATCTGAGAGCCGCTTGCCCCAGAGTTCTCCATTGATGAAATTGGCCAACCGACCCAGGCACAGTCCGGGCGTTGCAGCCACAGATGTCATGTCGAGCAGGTGCAGTGAGGGCAAGCGGTGTCGATACGCAAAGATAATGGTCGCTGTTATGACGCCGATGATGCCGCCGTGGCTCGCCATTCCGCCCCGATGAATTGCCAGCAATTCCCACCAGGGTGGGCTGGAGCTGAACGTCACCAGAATCTCCGGGCGGTAGAACAGCGCATATCCAAGACGGCCACCGACGATCACGCCTACGACCGCATAGACCATCAGATCCCCGACGGCTCGTGGTGCCAGCGGAGAGCGGTCTGTTCGGGCCATCCAACGAATGAACAGCCACGCAAGCACAAAGCCCGCCAGATACGCAAGCCCATACCATCGAATTCCCCATGTTGGAGACAGGGGGACAACAACCGGATCGAGCCGATGCAGATAGGATTCGGCCACGATGAGAGAAAGGGCATGCATGGGTGTGTTCGTCCCGTTCCGGAAGGAGTGTCGTTGTACCACGAATGGGCTGGCAACGGGAGATCATTGCCTGAGCAGAACCCGACATGAGTAGTCCATTCGATCCGATTCCTGTACTTCGCCACCTCGCCGGCGGTCATCACCTCGACGCTCAGACAATCGACGCCTTGTTCGAGGCCATGATGTGCGGCGGACTCGACCCGCCACAGACAGCGGCCGTCTTGTCGTTGATCGCGGCCCGGGACCCTGACGCTGATGAGCTCGCGGCGGCGGCGGCCGTCATGAGGAGGCACGTCACCCCAATTCCAGTCTCTGGCGATCGAGACCGGCTTCTGGATACAGCCGGAACGGGGGGTGCCCCCAAGACGTTCAACGTGTCGACCGCCGCTGCCATCGTGGCCGCAGCCGGAGGCATTCCCGTGGCCAAGCATGGCAACCGGTCCAGGACAGGCCGCGGATCGGCCGAGGTCCTTGCCAGGCTTGGTGTCAATATCGACGCCGAGCCTGAAACACAGGCTGCGTGCCTGGAGCAGGCCGGCGTCGCATTCTGCTTTGCCATCCACCACCACCCTGCCACGCGCTTTGTGGTGCCCATACGGCGGTCTCTCGCCTTCCCCACGATCTTCAACCTCCTCGGACCCCTCACGAATCCTGGCGGCGCCGGAAGGCAGCTCCTCGGCGTCTGGGACATCAGGTTCGGACGGATCATGGCAGAAGCACTCGCCCGGCTTGGCGCCATTCGCGGCATCGTGGCGCATGCCGACGACGGCCTGGATGAGATATCCATCTCGGCCCCGACGACGCTGTGGCATGTTGAGGACGGCGAGATCCGCGAGGAGTCGATCAACCCACAACAAGTCGGCCTTCCGGTCCACCCCATTGAAGCTGTGACAGCGGGAGATCTGACCGATGCTGCGGCGATCGTGCGATCGGTTCTAGAGGGCTCCTGCATGGGTGCAGCCAGAGACATGGTGTTGATCAATGCTGCGGCTGCGATGCTGGCTGGTGGTGTGGTGGATGATCTTCGAGCGGGTGTGGAACGATCGCGGGCAGTCATTGATGATGGGTTGGCGATGCAGACGCTTCAGACTCTTGCGGATGTCAGTCGATCGACAGGTGTGTGACGCGGCGAAGCCGCGTGTGTGGAATGGAAGAAGAAAACTCTCTCCTCCCAGTTTTTGTCCCTGTCGCGCAGTGGAGAACCCCTTGTGGCGATCGGATAAACGGTTCAATAACAGGTGCTTCTGGTTCCCCACCAAGATGAATAGGTTGTCATACACCCTGTCGATACATGTCGGGTGGTGCTGATAAACGGTTCTTGGTGGCGGTCGTATTGGTTGTGCTGTGCAAAGGAATGCATAGCCACGACAGCCTGGACATGATGTGTGACAGGGTTCTTGACAAGTTGTACTCCGCTCCTGCACAGGTGTAGGGGCGGACGCGTGTGCGTTTCCGCTCCCCCGCCCTGTGGGGGAGTTGTCGCGCAGCGACTGAGGGGGTGTGTGCTGCTGCCAACGACGTCGATGCTGATGCTGTCGATGCTGCAGCACTTCCCCCCTCCAGGGGGGACGGCCTACGGCTGCTCGAGAAGCACCGACTCCAACTGAGCGATGTCCTGATCCAGCCGGTCGTCGCCAGTCCGTTTGCCGTCAATCGACTTGATAGCGTGCATCACCGTCGTGTGATCCCGGCCGCCGAAATAGCCGCCAATCTCACCAAGACTGAAACGGGTGTGCTTTCGCGCGAGATACATACCGATCTGCCGCGGCAGGGACACACTCTTGTGCCGCCGCTTGGAGAGCAGTTCGGTGAGTTTCAGGCCGTAGTAGCCAGATACTGTGTCCAGGATGTCCTGAATCGTCAGTTGGGTCGAGCCACTGCTCTTGAGTTGACCACCGATTGCTCGTTTGGTCATAGCGAGGTCAATTTCACCCCCGTCCAGCATGGCGACCGTCTGAATCTTGGTGATCGCACCCTCAATCTCGCGAATATTGGTGTCGATTCTCGCGGCGATGTACCCAGCGACATCGTCGGGAAGATTCAGAGAGCGAAGCGCAGCTTTCGATTTGACGATCGCCACACGTGTTTCGTAGCAGGGACGCTCGATGTTGGCGACCAACCCACACCCAAAGCGGCTGGTGAGCCGTTCTTCAAGATCCGGAATCTCATTGGGGGGGGCATCAGAACTCAGGACGACCTGGCGGCCACCCTGATACAGCGTATTGAATGTATGGAAGAACTCTTCCTGAGACGGCCCACGGTTTGACAGGTCATGGATGTCGTCGACCACAAGGAGGTTGTAGTTTCGGAACCGATGCCGGAATGAGTTCATGTCACCACTCTGCACCGCATCCAGGAACTGATTCATGAAGGCGTTGCACGACGTGTAGTAGATGCGCATATCCGGGTTGTTGCGCATCGTCTGTTGGCAGATTGCTTGAAGCAGGTGTGTCTTGCCAAGGCCCACACCACCATGCACAAAGAACGGGTTGTAGGCTCGGCCTGGTTGTTGCGCGACCGCCAACGCTGCCGCATGGGCCAACCGGTTGTCTGGACCGACGACAAATGAGTCAAATGAATAGTCGGGCGATAAGATCATCTCACCATCGAGATCAATCGATGCGCGAGACGTCGCACCAGAGACGACCTCATTCTCTGGAATGGACGACAATTGATCAGTCGTGATGAACTCGACACCAAGCAGGCGACCCGTAGCCGATTGGGTGGCTTCAGTGAACGGCTCGGTACACGAGCGTTGGAGATAGCGAAGTTGGACTGGTTCGTGCACAAGGAACCGAATGGTTCCCCCATCCATGTCGACAGCTTCGATGTCGTTGAACCAGTGCCGACAGATCGTCGGGTGTGAATCCCACAGGTGATCCAGAACAGAACGCATCACTGTTGAATCGACCACGGCCATCAATCGCTCTCTTCCTGCAGACCCTCTCGGTGAGGAAGTTGTGGGGATTGAACCCCACTATTCCCGCCACACCAACACCAGAAACTACGGCTCCACCGGCGATTCGTCAACCACCTTCGTCGCGGATTGGCCTGACTCTTCGAGTTGTTGGTCATACCGCGACCGGTTTCGGCGGTGATCCATGAGCATGTGCACCCGCCCAGCGTCCGCTTCAGAGAGCACCTCGTCGATTCGCTGCCGCGCCTGTTCAAGGCTGCTGCGACGGGATGCGTGAAGCAGGACAACGGTATCGGCTTTCCAGGCTTCCATCAGTTCTGGAAGGTCTTCGACGTGCAAATGTCGCCCCACCCGTGCTCGATCCCGGTGTTCAGGATCGAAAAACGTGCACTCACTGAGCACAACCTTCGCATCGCAGAACTCGGGCCGAAGCAGGTGTTCGCACCGCTGTGTGTCGCCCGTATAAGCCAATAGCGGGATTTCCAGTTCGTACGTGACCGATTCGCCGCGGTCACGGAGCTCGCGGATCTGGCTCTGTGAACGGCCCACAAGTTCCGGCTTGAGTTTGCTTCGATACTCAATGGCTGCGTAGCCCAACGAGGCGGTTCCGTGGTGCATTTCAATGGCCCGAAGTCGCACATTGGGCTTGAGTTGCACCTCTTCCAGGTGTTCCAGACCCTGAATCTGATATGGCGTTTCCTGATTCTCAATTGGCACCCATGCCGCCATCATGTCCATGAGGGGCCGCTCAAGCCGCTTGGGGCACACGCATCGGCCAACCCCCATTTTCTGGAAGACCCGCTGGCTGAACCAATACGGGAGGCCGCCGACGTGGTCCATGTGGCCATGGCTGATCGCGGCCAAGGGGGACGACAGCGCCATTCTTGGGCACCAGCCAAGGTCGAAAACCACATCCAGTTCCGGCACCTGCACAATGGTGCCTTCCCCAGCGACGCTCGAGCCCTGAATTCTCCAGGGCGGGCAGTACAAGAACCCAAGCCGCTCACAGAGCAGCGGACGCTTTGGAACCATCGATCAAACCTCCGAGGCGACGCTTTCACGCCGGCCGGTACCAAGTGAAGCCCACCATGGTACTGAACCGCAGTCCAGTTGCTCTTGCCCCAGTGCGTCACAACTGGAGTCTCCAGACCACCATCACCACGTAGACAACGTGTGTATAAACCGGGCATAACCTGTTCAGAATCACGTTTCCTGACCACAAGAGGGGCTTTGGTCTTCTGTGGGTAGTTTCACCTCAGTCGTTCGATTGGCCGGTCGATGCTGGGTGTATGAGCGAGATACCCAAGCCCGCAGATGCGTTGGAAGCAGTGGATCGACTTGAGGTGATGCTGGAGACGATCCGCGCCGCGTCGATCGATTGGCGACTCACCCAGCAGTCAATTGGAACACTGGCCACTGTTCTGAGCACCGACCCTGCGATTGAATCATTGGTGGCTTCGCACCTGAACCACCGCGTCGACGCCACAACCGGCGTGGCGTGTGACATTGGCCGATTCTCAGAAGCAATCGAAGCCGCAATCGCGTCACTCCGCCGGGCTTGATATCCACCCTCTAGAAGCGTCGTTGTACGACCGCATCTGCCATCAGCCGCAACATTGTGGTTGCAGAGTTATCTGGAAGACCATCCAAATGGCGCTTCGCTGATGCGACACGATCAGTGGCCGTCTGTCTTGCAGACTCGAACCACCCATCTTCGTGCAACCTCTCTTGCAGTTGGGCGTGGCATCGGTCCCGAACAAGCGCCGCGATTCCACGAGCGTCGTCACCATCCCGTATCGCCCGAATAAGTGGCAGTGTCAGTTTCCCCATGTCCAGATCGCGGCCAACTGTCTTTCCAAGCGTCTTCTGATCAGCGGTGAAGTCAAGCAGGTCGTCGGTGATCTGGAAGGCGATACCCAGATCCCTTCCGAACCCATAGAGCGCGGCTTGTGTCGACGCGTCAGCACCAGAGAGCCGTCCACCAAGTTCACAGCACCCACCAATGAGTGACGCTGTTTTGTTCATGACGATCGAGAAGTACAGATCTTCACTGAGATCCAGATTCTCCCGGTTGGCCAACTGCACAACCTCGCCCTCACAGAGCATGTTCGTGATCTCACCGAGCCGGGTGTTGATGGACGGATCACCAATCGTCGAGCACAAGTGAAAGGCGTTTGAAATGAGGTAGTCCCCAAGCATGACTGCAAGTTCATTGCCGTGCAGGGCATTGACCGTGGCTCCACTGCGTCGGACTGGAGACTCATCCAGCACATCATCATGAACAAGCGTCGCCATGTGGATCATCTCTGTGACCGCGGCGATCGTTCGATGACCTGACTCACCCACAATCTGCTGTCCATCAATCGCCATGCCCGAAAGCAAAACCAGAGAGGGTCGCAGCATTTTTCCGCGGTACCTGCCCACGTGAATGCAAAGTGTGTTGACGGGCGAGAACTCACTGGCAAGTTGTTGGTCGAAGGCCCGCGACACCTCATCGAGTTCGGCAGTGAGCCACTCACCCATCTGGGTGTCGTGCCCAACGATATCGAAGATGCTCATTGTGCTACCGAACGCCCACGATGTAGGCAATCCATCCTTCACAAGCCTCACCCTGCTCGACAGCGGCCCACTCACCATTCCCCTCACCAGAGTCTTCTTCCGTGCCTTCCCAGTAGACCTTGGCATCAGAGAATCCGGCTTCCAGGATCATCTCTCGAATCTCCGGGATGGTCCACAACCTCCACTCATAGGTGAAGGCATTCTGAATCTTGGTGCCGTCCGGAAAGTGGAAGTGGATGTGATTGACGACATCGCCCGTAACCGGATCGTATGAGGACTGATCCCACACATATGTGAAACCATCCAGATCTCGGGTCTCTTCCATTTCGACGAACGAATCACTCCCGCCATAACAGTCGAGGATAAACAGCCCATCATCCACCAACCCTGACCGTGCAATCTTGAAGTAGTCAATGACCTGCTGGCGCTTCTTGAAGATGTAGTAAGAGAAGTTGTGGGCAAGCAGGCAGTCGACGGGGTCGGTTGGAGTGGAGAGGACGTCACCCTTGATGATGCGCAATCGCTCCGCCTGCGTTTCATTGAGTCGATCGGAGAGCTTCGCCTTCGCCCAGGCCAGGACATCATCATCAAGGTCAATGCATATGGCTGTGTGGGATGAGTCCTCGGCCACCCACCGCATGGCGACGGCGGCTGTGCCACAAAAATCCTCACGAATGGACTTGCACGCTCGTCCACGTTGCTCAGTCCAAATCTGCTTGATAATGTCGACTTCGTTGTCGGGATCCTGAACTGACAACTCATACAACTCGTGGATGTCACTTCCCTCAGCGGTCCGCCATCCCTGTTTACGCTTGCGGGTACGTGCGCTCTCTCGTCTCGGCTTAGTGCTGTTCATGTTCCGACCAGTGTAGTTTGGCGTCGTCAGGGTGTCTCGTCCACGACGTCGTGGATTCGTATCCAAGTCATGTGTGGCTTCCATTGCTGTACCAGTTCCACATGGGCGGGATCCGTCAGGTATGACTGATAGGCCGCATCGGACACGAACGACACGCACAACGCAACGTCGTAGTCGGCATCAACGCCCGAGCGTCCAAAGTCTCCATGCGTGCCACACCAATAGTTGGAGACCGATGGGATGGACGGGAGCAAGCGATCACAGTCGGCGATCAGGGCGTCGCGGCCGGCGGTGTCCTCGAGCTCAATCAGGACGACATGGTGGATTGACGGGGCGGCGCAACCTCCCATGAGAAGGGCGGCCGGCAGGGCGAGTGTGCGAAGCATCTTGGTGGGTACTCCAATGTGTTCATGACATGGTATTGGCGCTGCTAGGCTCGCCTCTGATGACGCATCGAAGTGTCGAATCCCGTACCCGCGACCGGGTGGATGAAGCGGCCAGTATTGCCGAGCGTGCGGCTGCCGAGTTGCGTGAAGGCCGGATTGTGGAGGGGGAGTATCGGATCGTTCTCTTTGACGATCGGGAGGAACTGTGGGATGCAGCGAGCCGGCGGCGGGGAATGCCCCTGTCGTTTCGCTCGCTGGACCGGAGGACCGGCGCCGGCAACCTTTCCCGAAAGCAGCCGCTTTGCAAGGCCGTTGGGGGTGCTGCCAAGACAGTGATTGACGCCACAGCAGGTCTTGGGCACGACGCAGCCTTGCTGGCATGCATGGGCTGGCGGGTGACGGCCATCGAGCGGGACCCGTTCCTGGCGACGCTCCTTGAGCTCTCCAGAGCGGATGCCGAGCGGGACCCGGAACTCTGGAGCACACTTGCATCGGGCCTCGAGGTGTGCAGGGGTGATGCCACACGCAGGTTGGTATCAATGCGGGCGGATGTGGTCTACCTCGATCCCATGTACGCAACACGTCGCAAGTCGTCGGCACTCCCCAGGAAACCCGCGCAAGTGTTGCAGGCGATCGCATCTCCCAGTGACGACGCGGCACTTCTGCAAGCTGCTCAACAGGCGGCTTCGCGTGTGGTGGTCAAACGACCGTCAGATGGACCGCCCATTCAGGCCGATCCGGACCTGACGTTTTCGGGCAGGCTGGTTCGGTATGACGTCTACCTGGAGGCGGGAAGAACACGTCGTGAATCATGAAATTCGGGTGGCGGCGGGTGCGTGGATCGGTTTCAATGGGCCTGCCTGATCAGGGCGCAGGAGGAACACGGCATGACGACCAATGATCAACCCATCCACATCGACCGGGCGGCGGCCCGCGCATGGACCATCTTCGGCGTGCTGCTTGTCGTGTTCATTCTGGGGCTGGTGATTGTGTCGTTCTGGGGCGGCCCGTTCGAGTCGGACAGCTACTGGCGACAAGACGAGGCGCCGGCGTATCCCAACTGATTGTGCTTTCGCCGCCACCTGGCCATCAACGGGCCTTCGACTGGCCTTCAAGTGGAGCCGATCGGGATCGAACCGACGACCTCCTGCTTGCAAAGCAGGCGCTCTCCCAACTGAGCTACGGCCCCTTGGCAGCGGGGAAGGATACACGGTTCCGGGGCCCAGAGCCCGTGACAAGTGCTTGGAGAAAGGATGAGACGGCAGGGTCGTCCCACGCGTGGGCGCCATGGACGCGGCGGAGGAGGCGTCCATCTGGCGACACGACCCACGTCACCGGAACCGACCGTGTTGCAAGGACACCAGACACATCACCTGCGTCAAGATGCAGAAAGGCGTCTGGATCCAGTCCACGCCGAATCGCCCAGGCGCGGACGTCTTTGAGCGGCTCGCTTGAGACAATCTGCACATCAGCGTCGTCACCCACCTGCTCGCGCAGTCGAAGCAGGCTCGGAAGTTCCGCAACACAGGGCGGGCACCATGTAGCAAAGAGATTGACGACGGCCGGGCGACCATGTGTGTGCAGTGGCACCAGGGCGCCGGTAGTGTTCTCTGCTCGCACCTCAGCAGGAAAGTGCGGAGACGCTGGATCGATGTCACCTTGCAGCGGCGGCGGCGAGGACGCAAGCAACATCTCCTGCACTGCGGGCCGCTGAAGCACCCACCAACCTGCGGCGATCACCACGATTGTGATGACAGTGCTGCGCCACCGCTTCCAGGCGGATGGTCGCTGTGGAGAATCACTCACTGTGGCGGAACGACAGACACCAGGTCCACTCGCTGGGGCGTCACGGTCATCACCTGCATGTCTGGATTCCACTGCATGGTGCCGACGATGCCGACGCGTTGCCCAAGCATGCCGCGGATGTCCACTGCGGACTCAGGTGACACATACGCCAGGCTTCGCCCCGAGAACGGATCCTGCAATCGGTAGTAGAGCGGTCGCTTCACGCCGTTGAAGACAGACGACACCGCGAGCGTGCCACGAATGACATACTCAGGCGATTCATCAAGGAGGCGTCGCTGGGCATCAAGATCCTTGCTTGATCGATTGATGCGAGCCTGCGCTGCCTCAATGTCTCGCCGTGTGTTGTTGATTGACGCGGCCAGATCCAGTTGCCGCAGGCGAAACTCGGCCTGCTCAGCGATACGGGGGTGGGCCTCCGCTTCCTGGTCGACGACAGCGACAAACCCTGCGCGGAGGTTGGCGGCCTGCATGGAGGTCAGATTGTGAAGGGGGGTCGCTGCGAGCGTCGCCTCAAGAGCTTCAAACTGCTCGTTGTGGTAGACCTCCACGACCGGCTCTGGCTCGGGCATTGGTTCGGGTTCGACAACCACAATCTCCTCGATCGCCGGCTCGGCAGCCTGTTGCCGGGAGGCGATCCAGGCAGGTCGCGTATTGGTCCAGGCAGTCCAGTCCGCCAACGGGCTCGTGGGTTGTGTATGGATCCAGGCCGGCGCGTCTCGCCACCCCTGCTGGTACGCCGCCAGATCCGCTTCCGTCGCGGGTGCCAGCGAATCAGCGGCGATCCAACCTGTTGCGGTCGCGGGCATGGCGATGGTGTAGACCTCACATGCCGCGCCGCCGGTCGTCTCGGCGGACGCCACGCTTGTGTCGAGCACGGTGACCTGGGTGCCTTCCGGGAGCGTGCCGGCCCACCCAAAGGAGTCACTCCAGGCGGTGGACGTCGCATTTGGCGCGATCAACTCCACCATGCGGCTCGTGACGCCATCGCGTCCACCGTCCTGCACCTCGACCATGGGCGAGGCACCCTCTGGGCATCGGATCCAGACCCATGCATCATCAAAGACGGGGCCACTGGCCTCCACACGCGCCCAACCTGGCGTCCATTCGACGACATTGACCGGCTGACCGGCCGCGGCGTAGCGGAATGGGTAGTGCTCGGTGCTGGAGCCACACCGAACCGGCGTGCGATCGGTCGTGACGACGTGGATTCCGGGTGCCGCGGCAGCGGGGGTCGGATCAGCGGCGAGGGTGAGCACGAGCAGGGGGCCGATCATGGGTGGTCTCCAGCACACAGGCTTCGGGTGGGCACAGGCTTCAAATGACTCCCAACCACGGATGCGGCGGGATGTTCGGAGTCTACGATTCATGGGCCCATGGTGCCCGAGGGTCCGCCACTGTGGATGCCCGGTGTATGCCGGTCGTACCATTCGCGCCACCCATCGTTGGGAAGGACTTGGCATGGTGCACGTACGACAACCCACAGATCAGACCATTCAGCAGGCCGCCGAGCGACTTCGCGGCGGCGGACTGGTCGTCATCCCGACCGAGACGGTCTATGGACTTGCCGCATGCACGATGAACAGAGACGCCGTGTGCGAGATTTTCTCGCTGAAAGGGCGTCCAGCCGACAACCCCCTGATCGCGCACGTCTGCGATGCGGACATGGCCAGAATGGTCACAGACGGCTGGCCACCAGCCGCCGCGTTGCTCGCGGAGGCATTCTGGCCGGGTCCGCTCACCATGGTGCTTCCAAAGGCTGCTGGTGTTCCGGCTGAGGCGACCGCGGGCCTGGACACCATTGCGGTCCGCGCGCCGCGGCATCCCATAACGCAGGCCATTCTGCGGGCTGTCGGCGACCCACTCTCGGCGCCGTCGGCCAACCCGTCGGGCCGAGTCTCGCCGACGCGAGCGTCACATGTGGAGGACGACTATCGGGACATCGCCACCGATCTGCTGATCGTCGATGGTGGGCCATGTGAAGAGGGGCTTGAGTCGACGGTGGTGGATCTGACCAGCGATCAGGTTCGGGTACTGCGGTGCGGCACTGTGAGCCGAACGGCAATCGAGGCTGTGATGGGCCCCTTGTCGCCCGACCCACTACCAACATCACAGGCTGCATCGCCCGGCACGCGACACCGTCACTACGCCCCCTGGAAGGCGATGGTGTGTTGCGGCGGTACTGACGTTGGGCCGACTCTGGAGGCGGGCCCACCGGCGTCGGTCATCTGCACGCGGGACGTCGCTGTCACGCCGCCCCACGAGCGTTTGACGCTACCGGACGATCCTGCTGCCGCCGGCGCGATGCTGTACGAGCTCCTGCGGCAAGCTGACGCCGCGGCGACCAAACGTGTGGTGGCAGTGGTTCCGGATGGTGATGCGTGGGCTGTGGTTCGGGACAGGCTTGAACGCGGTGCGCGGGGCGATGAACAGGCGTGAGACGGGGATCAATCAGGCTCGGTGCACACAATGAAGTCTGCCTGTGGAATATCCGCTTCAAAGTCCACCTCATCGCAGTCCGGCTCGAGACTGATGGTGAGAATTCTCGCCGCCGGATGCAGGCGGGCCACCTGGCGTGCCGTGCCCCCTTCAGCGTCACTGTGAAACCGCCCGACAAGAAGAATGACTGGCGGGCCGGACTCCTTGAGCGCCCTGGAGACGGATCCGGCCATCGTGGCGTCCCAGACCTGTTGGGAGAGAAAGAACGACTCGGCGAGTTCCAGTGCTTCTTCGTCGCCTTCGCCATCCTCACCATGTCCGCCCATCAACTCAATGAAACGGTCCCGGTACGGTCCGGTCATCGGCGTATCGGGATGGTCGACGAGTGGTCGCCGGCTTGCGTCGAGTTGATCCAACCGCTCCCACCCCTCCATGCGAGCCACCTTGACGTACCGTCGGGGCGCATTGGCTGCGACGACCCCAGCGTCGCGCTCGATGGCGGCGTCAATGACTGGCTGATACCAGGCTTCCCAACTACCAGGGCCGGACCACGACGCTGATCGTGTGAGTTTGGCAAACACTTCCGCGTCGATGAGACCGTCCCGGTAATCCTCAATGAGGGGCTGCTCATCCCGCTCCAACATCTCTAGGGCGACGGCGCCCCCATCGGCTCGATCGAGCATGTCCTCTACGACAGCGAGTTGAACAGCGTGCCCAGTGGCGTCGTTGTGCAGTTCGCCCAGAATCACGACGTCGGCGCCGTCCAGCCGCTCGACCAGAGTCTCCCACGTGAGGTGGTCGCCGGTCCGACCATCCAGGACATCCAGATCGGTCCGTACAGGCACCAGGGAGGGGGATACGGGGGTGGGTGACGAGGCGCAGCCGCCCATTTGGGCCATCAGGAGCCCCTGCGCGTTGGTGTGGGGCTGGGGCAATCGCATGGCCAGGGGGCCTCCAACTACAGGGCATCACATTGAGCGAACGCCGAATTGTCGATACAGTAGTGGGATTCACCAGAGCCGCGGGAGGCAAGAGCGAACCATGAGCGCGACTAGTCAAGGGCTTGACACCGTCATCGGACCGGGGTCGACCACGAGTCCAGAAGAGGCACTTCAGCAGGCTGCTCAACTTGAGCAGGATGGGAACCGCATCGGCGCGATCGAAGCGCTGCGGAGCGCTTCAGCAAACGGCGACGAACGAGTGCTCTTCAGGCTTGCTTGGTTGCTTGATCTGTGTGGTGAGGAGGATGAGGCTGTCCACTTTTATCAACAGTGTGTTGACGCTGACCGCCCACTCATCAACGCGCTGCTCAACCTCGCGGTCATCCTCGAGGACCGTGGCGAGCTTTCCAATGCCGAGAAGTATCTCGAGATGGTCGTGAACACCCAGCCAAGCAACCGGCGGGCACGATTGTTCCTGCGAGACGTGCAGGCATCAAAGGATATGTACTACGACGAGGCTGAAGCACGCGACCTTGCCAAACAGAACGCGCTCATGGACACACCTGTGACCGACTTCGAGTTGTCAGTGCGTGCTCGCAATTGCCTCAAGAAGATGGAGATCCGAACACTCGGCGACCTGCTCAAGGTGTCCGAGTCAGAACTTCTCTCCTACAAGAACTTCGGTGAGACATCACTTGTTGAAATCAAGGCGATGTTGACGTCGCGGGGTCTGCGTCTGGGCCAGAATCTGGAGACGCAGTACCACCGGGTCCGCGCTGAGGTCTATGACGATCTTCGGGAGTTGGCGTCCGACGAAGTGCTCAACCGTCCAATTTCATCGCTCGAGTTCTCGGTGCGAGCCCGCAAGGCGCTTCAGATTCTCGGTGTGCAGACGGTCGGCGATCTCGCTACACGAACGGAAGCCGAACTCATGGGCATCAAGAACTTCGGCATGACCAGCCTGGTTGAGATCCGTGAGCGGCTTGCGACTGTTGGTCTGGATCTTCGGACGCTCGACTGATACCCACAAGAGCCCATCTCTGGGTGTGTGCGGCTGCCCTGCTTTGCTCAGGGTGCGGCGATGCGCCGTCTGAACCGCCACCGCCTCAGGTGTCGCCACCCACTGCGTCCCCTGCCGTGGTCATTCCTATCCCAGGCCAGGCTCCGATCATTCGGGTGCGGCTCCATCGACTCGATCAACCAGACGCCGTGACGGTGATTGGGGAGGCCGGCCAGACACTTGATGTTGGTGGCGAGTCGATCCCGGGACCGGTTGCGGTTCGTCGTCGTCACGACATGTGGGTGATTGATGGGCGGCATCTCTCGCGGGACGTTTCAGGTGCCCGCACACTGGAACTGCAGGCAGATGAGCCCCTCACGGTCTCCCACGAGGATGGTCGGAAGTATCTGGGCAGCATTCGGTGTGTCGCGGACGAAGAGGGGGATGCGTTCGATGTGCTGAATGTACTTCCGATGGAGGACTACATTCCAGGCGTGCTCGCTGGCGAGTTGTTCGAGGGCTGGCACGACGCCACATTCGAGGCGCAGGCCATCGCTGCTCGCAGCTACGCGGTATCAGAGTGCCACGAGCGGCGGCGGAAGACGTGGGATGTCACCGATACGCCCGCGTCCCAGCACTACATCGGTGTGCCGACCTGGTCACAGGCGGTCACGACAGCCAACGCAACCAAGGGCGAACTGCTGGTGTGGCACGGGGGCGTGGTGCCAGGCTACTTCTCAAGTTGCTGTGGGGGCCGGGCCGCCACGGCGAGCGACGCGGTGGGGCCAAACCCTGTGAATGCGGCGGCGCCGCTGGATGGTCATGGTGATCCACCTCACTGCACCAATGCGCCGCGGTACACCTGGACGGCTGCATGGGATGGGTCGAGGGTGGCGGCGGCGCTGCGAGGGCATGGCAAGCGGATCGGAGACCGGGGGCTGGCGGACATCACTGACATCACGTCCATCCAAAGCATGAAGCCCAACACGCACGGTCGGCCGACACTGCTGCAGATTCGAGGTGGTTTCGGGGTGGTCACCATGCGATGTGTGGACTTCCTTG
>CAZMPA010000032.1:0-14050 GCA_964567915.1 uncultured Isosphaeraceae bacterium
TTGCGGGTCCGGGCATCAAGCAGGGAGTCGTCTGCGACAAGGCGGTTTCGCTCCGCTTCGGCCGTCGCAGCGTCTGCCGACCACTCTGGGTGCTGTGAGCGCACGATTGCAGCAGCCGCCGCGACAATCGGCACACCAATGCTCGTCCCTTCCCATACACCGTACTCGCCGTCAGGCAGGCTGCTGATCATGGACCGATTCAGGTCCGGTGTGCCGTCAGCGCCGTACACGCTTGCCGCAGGAGCAGACAACGCAAGCCGCTCATGGAAGTTGGTAAACGCGGCACGATGGTCCGTGTCGTCGATAGCGGCCACGCCGATGACATCGCTCTCCGACATGGCCGGAAACTCTTCTGGCTCGGTCCGATCGCAATTGCCGGCCGCCGCGGTCGTGCCATCGAGCCCCCCATCCACCGCAAGCACCATGATGTCGCCGTCGATCTCTCGTGGGACGAGTTGCACGTTTCAGGGCTCCTCGTCTTCCAGTCGCTCGCGGGCCGACTCGATCGCGGCTTTGCATTGCTCAATCCGAGCTTGCATGGCATCGGGAAGAGAACTGTCCTCGGCCCGATCCTCCAGCATGGACGCGGCGCGATCCAGATGACGCCGAAACGACTTCAGATCGTCCACCGACTCGAGGACCGCCTGCATGACGTCCGGGCAAATGTTTCGAACCGCCGTAGCAAGTGGCGCCGCCGGTGGAAGACCGCGGCCACCCACAGCCTTGTCCGCCTGGACCAGCAGTCGGGCGATGTCCGCGTGGCAGTGCCTGGCGGCTTCCTGAAGCGCTGTCCACCCTGCGGGCGTGCGGCCCCGCACATCGGCGTGATGGTGCAGAAGTGATTCCACACATCGCGTGCAGCCGCTTCGCGCAGCGGCCATCAGCGCAGTCCAACCGTGAATGGTCGCGCGGTCTGCTTCGGCGCCGGCTTCAAGAAGCAGTGTCAAACAATCAGGATGATCTCTCGCCGCCGCCAGATAAATGCCATCGTGGCCGGCATGGTCGGTCGCTAGCAGATCTGCGTCATGCTTGAGCAGCAGTCGCACGCATCCGGATGAGCCCCACCACGAAGCAACCATGAGCGGCGTCAGCCCCGTCTCAGTCACCGCGTGTGGATCGGCGCCGTGATCGAGCAACATGCGGGCAATCGACGGGCAAGACCCCTGACACGCGGCAAAGAGTGGAGCGGAACCACCCTCGCCCGTGGCTGCCGCCCCGTGGGCCAGCAGCATCGTCGCGGCATCCGGCTGGCAGGCCAGGGCGGCCGCGGCGAGCGGAGGCATCGATGCAGGCGAGCCATTGACGTCGCCCCCCGCTCGAATCAGGACGGTCAACATGTCGGGTCCGGCCACCGCTGCCGCGAGCCCGGTGGCGTTGATGCTGCCGCTGCCCAATTGCAGAGACTCATTCGGATCTGCCCCCGCCGTCAACAGCCGTGCGGCGGCAGCGGCATCGCCGGACGCCACGGCCTTCATCAGCGGGGCCGCCTCAGCGGCCGCCGAGGCCATGCGGGCCGGCGTGGGAAGCGTGGGCACTTCCGCGTCGGACGCGGACTGATCGCCCAAGGCCATCGGGGCTTCAAAACATCCTGCGACCGCCAGAAACAGTATCCACCGCACGTTCCTCACGAGCAAAGGCCTCCAATCGTGCCCCAGGGGGGTTCCGCCCAGTCTACCCGGATGGTCCGAAACATCAGGCTGGCCACGTGCATTATCGGATTGGAGGTCACCCATGCCGAACGTCAGGCCAGGAAGCGAAGCACAAGGATCCACCCACTCAGATGATGTTGATCGGACGCTGTCACAGTCGTGGCCGATGGTGTCAATACGGTGGGTTGACGCCGAAGCCCGAGGGGGGCCTGGCTGGGAAGACCCCGAGGACATGGTTGAATTCGCGCTGCGGCCACTTGCGGAAGTCCACACCGTCGGATTGTTGATCTACGAGTGCGAACAGTTCATTGCACTCACGGATTCACGCGGTCCCGATCAGGTTGGCAGCGTGCAGAAGATCCCCAAGGCGTGGATCAACACCATCGACCTGATGGTGCCGTCTGAAGACGACATCCCGCCGTCGTTGCCCATCGACGGTGTTCGGGCCGGGTAAGCAGCCTCTGGGAGCCCGGAACTTCCGACGCGCCATGCGCAACCGCAAAGAGAAACCGAAAAATGAAACGCGGGGACGAGTCGTCAAACTCGTCCCCGCTTCTTCTCTCCTCCCCCAAGCGTGGGGGTGCCCCCCACACACTCGAGGTGTCGCTGACTGCTCGGCCGGGCTGAACCAGACCGACCCTCATTCGTCGTCTTTCGACGCTCGACAATGATCGGCGCTCGCGGTGATCTCGGCAGGCGACCCTGCCTTACCCGGTGCACATCGGGCGTGTCGGTGTCCTTGAATGGCCGCGACCCCGTCGCGTTACCGCGCGACAGGCGTTGTGGCATGTCCGCTCCATTCTCTTCGAGCGATGCTCCTTCAATACGGCATTCGGATCTCCCCCGGCGTCCGTCGACTCCGGGGATCCCGTATCTCATCGTCATCGTTCCCCCTCGCGGTCTTGGCGAGACTTCCACCAGCCTTGACGCTGTGCCTGTGCGTTCGCACGCACATGCACGTTGCCTGTCCCACGTCCGGTGTGGGTCGTCGGCTGGCAGCTCGACTTGGTCGCGTGAGGTGGTCCACGGCATCAATTGCTCGGGCCGCCGGAACCGCCGGCCCGGGCAGCCATGCCGCCCTCGAACTTCCCCTGATTCTTCATCCTCGCTCGGTGCAGGACACCGTGCGGGTCTGATTGAAAGAGGGGCTCTGGACTGTCAAGATCGACGCGTCGCGGATGATCAATGCCCGAAGGCATCCGTCGTCCACTTGTTGAGGCGTCGTCCGTATCTGGTGGCGTGGCCTGTCCCCTTTCGGGTCCTGGTCCTTCGGAGTCTCCTCCGTTGGACTTGCTCGGTGTGGTCTGATTTGCAGATGGCGGCCCCTTTCGGAGCGGCCTTCCACATACCTCGCACATCGACCTGCCGGTTTCCCGTCCGCTTCTTTCGATGCGAACCATCCGCCAGCACGCTCCCTCCGCTTTCCGGCCGAAGCCGTTCCACCGATTCGTATCCCCCGCCGCAGCGGGTTCGTCACGTCCTTTTGCCAGACACCATTCGATTCTGCAGCGGCCTGTCGTCGGTTTGCGCCGCGACGGCCTTCGAATGTGACTGCGGGTCCCTGTTTCCTTCCTGGTGATCCGCATCGTGGAATGTCGGAAAACCACGCGCGTCGAGTTCGACCTTTCGGTCTCTCTCCGTTCCAGGTCGGGCGGGCCCGCCGTCCGACACGTACTTCTCCGCTTTTCAAAGAGCCTTGCGCCAGTCCGGCCTCGGCCGAGCAGGCAGCGACAACGCACGTAGTAATACGGTGCCGGCGCCCCGCCTGCAAGCCTTGCACAACAGGTGGATGAAACGGGGGACAACCCGGTGGACAACCGGTGGAACTGACTCCACCAGCCACCTCAAACCACTGCCGGGACGCTACTTCGGCTCGTACTCGAACTTCTGGCCGCCCACATCCGCCGCCACAATGAGACCGCTGTTATTGCGGGTGAAGATGGCAACTCCGTGGCTGTAGTCAGCCATATTGAGCCCGCCGTTCTCGCCGGCAACCGCGCCCGCGGACGCCTGCCCCGTGAATTGGTTGTTCGTGAACTTGTCGAACGCGAAGCGGTTTTCAAAGAAGATGATCTCGGAGAACGTCTGCCCGCCTATCTGCGCGCCGACGGTCACGCTCGTCATTTTCGCGTATCCGATGAGCGACCCACCAACGTAGACCTCACCCGATCCGGACGCAACGCCGAGACCGACGGCGCCCTTGGTGATCTTTGGAAAGACTGCCCAGCCATAGGCGGTTTCGAAGAACTTGCCGGCCTTGGCGTCGCGCTCAAACCCAGCAAGCGCGGCAGATGACGCATTGGAACTGTCCAGCCGCTGTCCGGCTGTCGACGGCGCGGGCGAACTCGAATTGCATGCTGTGGGTAGCAGCGCGGCGGCGAAGAGTGCGGCAGTCAAAGCGCATCGTGTGGCACGGACATTCATTGTGGAGATTCCTTCGGTGAGAGAGAGGGCCGGATGACGCCCGGCTCAGTTGGCACAGTAGCACGGCCGCTTCGGCCGCTCCAACCCGTCACCGTCGGGATCGCATGAGATCCTTGTGCCACGTACGCAGACGAGCATCCGCGTCAGCATCCTCCGCGGCGACGTGCAACAGCACTGCCACCGCCCCTGTCCGCCTCGCCATGGCGAGCCGCTTGAGCGGCACGAACGGGTTGCGGGGATTGTCTTCCGTATTGGCAATCTGCCAGGACGCGCGGACGACGGTCCCAGCCGGCAGCGACTTCGGATCACGGAGCACCAATGGGCTTCGCCAGTGCGGATCCCAGTCCGTCGACTCCACCAGCACGACCTCACCCTCCCCCGGGATGTCTGCCGTCGACCGGAGGCCCGTACAAACCCCCATGGCTCGAGGTGTCAATGCAACAAGCTCCACGTCTTCGGGCAGCACAAACTCGTCTTCTATGGTGACCGTTTCGCCCACGGGCACATCTACGAACCGAACCATGGAGACCACCGTTCGGACCGGTCGCGAGTCGGGCTCGTCGGCGAGCCCCAGCAGGACCCGCTCCTGCACGGTGTGCGGTCGTCCTGAGGGCCGGAAGTGAACTTGCATGACCAGATCCGAGCCGGGTGGAACCTCAAAGTGATAGCCGTCCGGAAGTGTCATCGTCCGGTTGCCGATGCCGGTCCCGCCGAGCGATCCGCTGGGGTGATCCCGCACGTCGCCGGTCATGTACGTCCCGATCGCCTCATCCCGCGCATCGTTCCACGCCGCTGCGCCCGTGTCATCGGCCAGATACGTCACGGCGTGGAGTGCCTGCGGTGCCGTGGACACGTGAGTCAACGAATTGACTTTCATTGTCACCGCGTTGTTCATGGGCATGACGAAGGTCCACTTGTCGCGGTCACGCCGTCCCCAATTCTCCTGCCCCTCAGCTGGCATTGTCCACACTTCGGGCATGGTGAGCACGACATCACATGGTGCGGCTGCCGCGGGCGGAGGCTTGGCGTCCGCGGTATCTGCACCAATGGCGTGCCCCCCATCGGACCAGGCCGCAAGAAGTTCGATTTCCGCGTCCGACAGCCCGCGGCCGCCGTGCACTGGCAGCCCGGCGGAGGTGTAGGGCCACGGCGGCATCAGCCTGCGACCCGTGACTTCCTTGATGAATGCAGCGCGGCGTGCTACGGCGGTCGCCTCCGTGAGCGGAAAGGGCGCCGAGCCACCGTCCTGATGACACGACACGCAGTGGGCCTCCAGTACCGGGCGGACTTCCGCCCACGTCGGGGCAGGACCAGGGGCTGCAGCAGCAAGGACGAGCGAGAGTGCGATCATCCCGTCACGGCGCTCGCTCGATGTAGCAACCGATTGGAGCGCGGTACGGCGACGCGACTGTTTCGCCGGCCGCTGCAAGATCGATCGCATCCCGACCATAGTGCTCGGTGGCGGCGTCACGGCGGTTTCCAAGCGACGCGTACAGATTGTTCACCAGCCCCTGATACACGATCGATTTCCGACCAGAAGAGTCGAATCGAACCACGACGATCTCCGGCGTCACGGTTGCGGACACGGCCTGCACCAGACGATGGTCTGGATCAAGCAGAATCGGTGCCGAGATTCCATACGCTTTCGCGTGCTGCAAGGCCCCGGCGGCGGTCACATCATCGCGGGCGTGAACCACGTAGAACTGGCCCCCCGCGTTGACAGTCTGCGTATGCAACCGCTCAATCTCGGGGCCAATTGCGTTGGCAATCGGGCAATCGGGGCTTGAGAACAGCAGCACGACGACATCACCCGCGGAGGCCTGGAGCGGTCTGACCGTCTTTCCTGTTGCGGCACGTGTGGCCGTCGGGGTCGCCCCGCATCCAATGAGACCGACGACCGCCACAACGGCGATCGTCGGCATCATGAGTCTTCGCATCGCCTTGCCGATCAAGGGCACTCACGGTGCTCCGCAGACGTTCTCGGCGTAGGTCTGGCACGCCGCGTCCCAGTCCTGACAGCAGTATGCGTAGTCGGGATTCTGGGTGACACAGTTGCAGATCGGCGGAGGAATCATCGCCGCGCCGCATCCATCATCACAGGGGCCGCCACCTCCGCCACCGCCCCCGCCCTGCTCCAGGTTGCTGAGTTCGGGGTCGCCATGCCAGCAGCCCTGTACCCAGGGGAAGCCGGCCGGATCGAGTTCGAATGAGATGGCGTGATAGTGGTAGCCGTGCTCCGCGTCCTCGTGGCCGTTGCAGTCATCGAGTGCCATAGAGCCAGTGACGTCCTTGGCAAACACGCCACTCGCCTCCCACGGACCATAGATCGGATACCCATCCGCGGCGTAGCCGACAATGTCCGAGTGACCGGACCCATCGCCGTAGCCCCAACTGGGCGACTGGTGATAGTGGTATCGGCCATCCTGCGAGGGGTGTCCGTTGAAGGGGTCCATGCAGATCGTGCTGGGGGCATCGACGCCACCGGCGTCATATGGGTTGTAGTACGCGACGCCATTGAGCGCCACCGCAACGCGTCCCATGCTGTCGAGGTACTGCACGCCAGAGTTGTTGCCGACGACCGGGTTGAGTGGAATGCGCCATGTGTCATTCTGGGCGGTGGGCGTGTTTGGATTGAAACATCCCGTCGAGCCGTCAAACGGTCCCATGACGTGATCGGCCAGCCCGGATCCCGTGACAATGGCAAAGCCAGCGTCATAATCGAATTCCACCGTCATATTGTCGTGGAAGGGGTGGCAAGGTCGCGACCAGTCCTCAAGGACGGCCAGAATCTCCGGCACGCCGGTGATTCCGTCACCGTCGATGTCAAATCCAGCGGTCCCCCAGTCTGCAATGCACAACAGCAAATCGTCGGAGTTGACCTGTCCGTCCTGTGTTGCGTCGCCGTCACAGCCGAGCCGCGTCAGCGAGTTCGCCCACACAGACGCCGCGATGCTCGACACCACGATGCCCGCACAAAGACGCTTCAGTTTCACGAATACGCTCCCTTGCCTCGATGTTCGGATCGGTTCCGACCCGCCCCTACTGTGACGCCTTACGGGCCGATTCAAAAGAGGCATCCCCCGGATTCATGTCAGAATGGGCCCGCGGGGGCTGTTTCTCGCCTCGTTATGGTGGCTCCAATGGCTTGGAGCGTCGACACCCTGCTTCAGGAGATCAACGACCGCGGTGGCGACGCCGAGGGCGTCATCCGGCATCTGGCCATGCAGGGCACGGACGAGGAGTCGATCGTCCCGGAGATCGCCGCCCGACGCTCGCAGGGGATGGATCCGAGCACGAATCGCCGCCGCGCCGGGGCCTTTTACACACCGCCCCAACTCGTCGATCTCATCCTCGAGCACACCCTCGAGCCCTGGCTGGCCGATCACGACGCTGCCAGGCCCGTCGTGCTCGATCCATCGTGCGGCACCGGACGTTTTCTGCTGGCTGCCGGCACGCGACTCGCCGCGGCGCACAGCGGCCGCCATGGTGGAAGCGAGGCGGATGCATGGCGGTCCATTGGTCCGCTGCTGCGAGGATTTGACTCCGATCCTCTCGCTACCGCGTGGCTGCGAGGCCGGTTGACTGCGTTGGCAGGCGGTGACCCGGAGTCCGCGGCCGGCATACGAACCATCGATGCCTTCGATGACACGGCCCTGCCGCAAGCGACGGTCGACATCGTGCTGGGGAACCCACCCTTTGGAAGCCCCCTTCGAAGTCACTCACAGGCCGAAGGCATGCGTCGCCGCGCGTCAAAGGTGTACGGCGTGCAGATTGGCGCCTATGCCGATCAGGCCTCAATCTTCCTGCTCGCGTCCGCGCGGGCGCTGCGGCCTGGGGGGCGGCTCGGCATGGTGCAGCCGTTGTCGCTGCTGGCGGCCCGGGATGCGTCGTTCATTCGCAAAGATGTGTTGTCGACATGTCGCGTGACGTTTGCCTGGTCGAGCGCGGCAAAGGTCTTCGACGCGCAGGTTCATACGGTGGCCATCGGGCTTCACCGAGACCATGTCGCGCCGCCGATCGACCGGTGGGCCGACCTGCCACCGCAGCAGCTTCCTTCGGCAGCACCGCTTGAGTCCGGATGCACGTGGTCAACCCTGGCATCGGCAGCCATCGGTGTTCCCGACCCTCCCCCTCTGCGTGCGGGCGGAGTACTTGGCGACATCGCCAAGGCGACAGCCGACTTTCGCGACCAGTACTACGGGCTTCGGGGATGCCTCGTGGAGGTCGAGGGTTCGCCAGCAGAGGGCGTCGTACCGATCGTGACATCCGGCGTGCTCGACCCGGCCGAGTGCCGCTGGGATGACCGCGACGTTCGCGTGCACGGCCGCCGATGGCGTAGGCCTGCAGTCCGTCTCGACTTGCTCGACGCGTCCATGAAGCAGTGGGCGGCGAGCCGGCTTGTCCCAAAGGTTCTGCTCCCGACGCAGACCCGTGTGCTCGAGCCCGCTCTGGACGATCGCGGCATCTGGCTGCCAAGTGTCCCCGTCATGACGATCACGTCTGGCCGGCTTGCACATGTCGCCGCCGTCCTGGCATGCCCCGCGATCTCTCTGCTGTCGCTGCACAACCACCTTGGAACGGCCCGGTCACCGCAGGCCATCAAGTTGAGTGCCCGCGACGTTCTGACGCTGCCCACGCCGGCCGACGATGACGCCTGGACACTCGCCGCAAGTGCGTTCACCGCCGCGCAGCATGCCGAAGATGCGACGACGCGGCTCGGACATCTGGAATCCTGCGCACGCGACATGCACCGTGCCTACGGCCTGACCGGGCACGCCGGCGATGCAACGCTTGCGTGGTGGCAAGCTCGGCTCCCCGGAGCCTCGTGAACGACGAAACGGCCGGTCCAGACGGACCGACCGTTTCATACATCCCCCCACACAGTCTCAAGAGCACCGCGTTCACACAGTGTGATCACATCATGAGCACGGGCCCCAATTCGCAAGCAGAATGAGAATGTCGGTCACATTGACGACACCGTCCCCGTTGACATCGCCCTCGCAATAGGGCGGACATTCCACGTCGCCGCACCCAACCTCGTGCCAATGGCCATGGACCATCTCACAGTCGGCGGGCGAGAGCATCAGGCATCCACCATTGATGCAGCAGGCGCCGTGGGTAGGAGCTCCGCACTGAACCTCGTCGCAGTGCGAGCCACCGCCCTGCCAGTCGCCGCCCTCACTGGCGCAGTGCGCTTCGGTCGTCTCAACACAGTGCAGGTTGCCGTCCGACGTCGCGATACAGCAGGCGCCATTCATGGGTTCACCACAGGTCGCGGCGTCGCACACCGTCCCGTCGCCCTGCCAGTCGCCGCCCTGAGCTTCGCAGTACGGCTCGTACGTTTCGACGCAATGCACCGAACCGTCCGCAGACCCGACACAGCACGCGCCAAGCATCGGCTTGCCGCATCCGCTGAAACCGCAGTGCGACCCGGCCCCGAGCCAGTCGCCGCCCTCGTCGATGCAGTGCGCCTCATCGGTTTCGATGCAGTGCATATTGCCGTCGTTGCCGGCGATACAGCACGCGCCAATGGTCGGCTCGCCACATGGAGCCCCCTCGCACGTGCTGCCCGCGCCGAGCCATTCGCCGCCGTGGTCGGCGCATTCGATCTCGTGGGTTTCACTGCACACGACCTCGCCGTCCGGCAGCGCAATACAACAGGCGCCCCAGTTCTGCTTGCCGCACGGCACGTCCTCACAATGCGTTCCACCACCCTGCCAGTCACCGCCCTTCTCAAGGCAGTGCATTTCTTCGGTCTCGAAGCACGCGATGTTGCCATTGGGGGTTCCGACGCAGCACGCGCCAAGCATGGGCGGTTCATCGCACAGGCCAGGCTCGCAGGGCACATTCCATCCCGCCCAGGCTCCGCCCTCGTCCATGCAGTGTTGCTCGGTCAATTCATGACACTCATCACCGATGCAGCACGCGCCCGTTTCGCCGCCTGTACAGGCCACGTCTTCGCAGTGCGTTCCTTCGCCGAGGAATTGACCGCCTTCCAGATCGCAAGGTTCCGCGGGAATCATGTAGCACGCCTCGCCAATGCAGCAGGCGCCCATTGGACCAGGCCCGCACACGACTTCATCGCACGGCACACCCCACCCAAACCACTCGCCGCCAGCCTTCTCGCACATCAGTTCGGAGACCATCTCGCAATAGCCATCAACGCAGCATGCGCCGTGGTCCCCGCCTCCGCCACAGGCGTCGGTGTCGCACGTCGTGCCGGGGCCCATCCAATCGCCGCCCTCTTCATGGCAGTGGGCCTCGCCGAGCTCGATGCAGACCAGATCGCCTGAGCCGGACTCGATGCAGCAAGCACCCGCGTCCAGCCCACACGGCTCGTCGTCGCATGACGTCCACTGGCCTGCGAACTCACCGCCAATTTCGTCGCAGTGCGAGACCGAGGTGAAGACGCACTCGACGTTGCCGTCCGCGGACCCGGTGCAGCATGCGCCGAACGGCTCATCGCAGGCCACGGACTCGCAGTCGGACCCGGGGCCGTACCAGTTTCCGAAGAAGCTCTCACAACTGGCCTGCCCGGAGGGCACACACGCCCCCATCATGCAGCAGGCGCCGAGCATGTCGTCGGGGCAGGCTTCGGAATTGCAGGCGGTGTCGTCGCCGTGCCAGACCCCACCTTCAACCTCGCAGTGATCTGCCGAGGTCTCCACGCAGAACCAGTGCCCATTGACTTCCTGCAGGCAGCATGCGCCTTCTCCAAACGCAGCAGCCGCGCACACCATCACACTCAAACCGCCAATCATTCCAATCATGGCTCGCAGCATGCCACGCTCCTCTCAGGCAATCCCCGCCACGCCCGATTGCACTCGCTGGGCCGCCTGTTGTCAAACGTCCGGCTCGGAACATCGCCAGGTGGGCTCCAAAGGGGACGTCAGCGGGTTCCAAACATGCGATCACCAGCGTCTCCGAGGCCAGGCAGGATGTACCCCGACTCGTTGAGCTGCCGATCAAGCGCCGCGGTAAACACGGGAACCTCTGCATCGGCCTTATTCATGCACCGGACGCCTTCGGGCGCGGCGACGAGGCAGACAAGCCGAATGTCCGTGCAGCCCGCCTTCCGCAACACCTTGACCGCCGCCGCGGACGATCCACCGGTCGCGAGCATGGGATCCACGAGAAAGACCGGGCCGTCGGCAATATCGTCAGGCAACTTGCAGTAGTAACAAACCGGCTCAAGCGAGGCTTCGTCGCGGTAGAGGCCAATGTGCCCGACCCGCGCCTCAGGCATGAGCGAAGCCACGCCATCGGCAAGCCCGATTCCGGCCCGAAGGATCGGGACGATCGTGACTGGCGCCCCGAGCCGAAACACGTCCGTCTCCTCGAGCGGCGTCTGAACCCGCTCCTTGCGAAGCGGCAAGTCCCGACTCACCTGAAACACCATCAGCCCGGCCACCTCGGAAACAAGCGCCCGAAAGAACCCCGGGGGCGTGCCGACCTCGCGGATTCTCGCGAGTTTGTCCTGGATCAATGGATGCTCAAGCACGTGCAGATTGGGATGTTCCGGGTGCGGCATGCCGTCACGATACCCGCCGGATTCCTACCATGCGGTCTTCTTGGAGTTTCTCAATGACCACACGCCATGATCCCGCCGCCGCCCTCGCGTCCGTTCGCCATGAGTTTGGAGAACACGGCGGGGTCAACCTGTCGATCGAGACCAGCAGCACGTTCACTGTCCTTGAGGCCGGAACGATGCCCGAGATGTTTCAGGGCATGCGTGGTCCGGAAGTCGGAGGCTGCTATCTCTACGGCAGACACTTCAACCCGACCGTGTTGGTGCTCGCACGGCAACTCGCCGCCATGGAAGCATGTGAGTCCGGCTACTGCACCGGCAGCGGCATGGCAGCGATCTCTGCAGTCATCCTGCAGTGCTGCAATGCAGGCGATCACGTCGTAGCGTCGAACACGGTCTACGGGGGGACCTGGGCGCTGCTCAACGATTTCCTGCCCGCCAAGGCGGGCATCACGACCACCTTCGCCGACGCTCAGGATGAGGCTGCGGTTGAAGCGGCTTTCCAAGGCGGCACCCGCGTGCTCTATGTGGAAAGCATTTCCAATCCGACGCTCCGCGTGCCCGATATCAAGCGACTCGCGGAGATCGCCCACAGTCACGGCGCCAAACTTGTCGTCGACAACACGTTTGCGCCGCTCATCATGACGCCACGCCTGCACGGAGCCGATGTCGTCGTGCACAGCCTCACGAAGTTCATCAATGGTGCCAGTGATCTGGTCGCCGGCGCGGTGTGCGGAGATCGAGCATTCATCGACGAGCTGTTTGATCTGCACACCGGCGCCCTGATGCTGCTCGGTCCCACACTTGACCCACGGGGAGCGTATGAAGTGGCCATGCGGCTCCCCCACCTGCCCATTCGCATGCAGGCGCATGGTGATCGGGCACTCACATTTGCAGAGCGTCTGGCAGATCGGGGGCTGGCAGTCTGTTATCCGGGGCTCGACACGCACCCCGACCGCGATCGACTGACAGATCTGGCTAACCCCGGCTTTGGCGCAGGTGGGCTACTCACAGTCGACCTGGGCACGACCGATCGCGCCAATACCTTCATGGAACACCTGCAGAATCGTGAGGGTTTCGGGTACATGGCGGTCAGCCTCGGCTACGCAGATACGCTGCTCTCGTGCCCGGCCGCCTCGACCTCCTCGGAGATGGACGATGCCTCGCTTGCAGGCGCTGGCATCCTGCCTGGGCTGGTGCGAATCAGTGTCGGCTACACCGGCTCACTCGAGCAGCGGTGGGGCCAGTTGACTCGCTCGCTCGATGCCATTGGCATGTGACGCCGCGCCGCTGGCGTCCTCACACCCGCCGAACCCAGTACGCTACGCCCCCGATGGCCACATCGCCCGACACATCCCACAGCCCGATCTTCATTTCGGGACGCCAGCACTCGGGCAACACGGTCACGGCACTGCTGCTGGGCCGCATCCCGGGGGTCTACTCACAGGTTGCAGAGTCCGTCGTGCTCGAGCAGCACCACTTGCTTGATCGTGACCGCGATCCAGCCAGCCGCGCTCGCAGGCTCACCAGGCTCATCGACCTCGAAGCCGAGGACCACCGAGATTGGCTTGCGGCGCACCTGCAGGAAGCGGCCGGCCGCGCGCCGGACACACCGACGCTGACCCTCTACCTCGACGCGATGAACGCCGTGTCGGAACGCATGGGCTGCCATCGTTGGGCTCAGAAGGGCACGAGCTACGTGTTCTACGCCAAGGAGATCCTTGAGCGCATTCCAGACTCCAAGTTGCTGTACATGCTGCGCAACCCCTGGGATCTCGCGGCATCCAGGCGGCGACGCAATCACCGAGCCGAGGCCATTCTCAGCACCATGATGGGTTGGAGCCGCGGGTCGCAAATCGCAGACCAGTTCTCGACCGAATACCCCGACCGCTTTCGGGTGCTTCGCTACGAAGACCTGACGGGCCGGCCCGCCGACACCGTGCGTGACCTCTGCGAGTGGATCGGCGAGCCCTACGACGACGCGCTGCTCGACATTCCGCACGTCAATCCAGCGGAGAACAAGTACTCGCTGGAGAGCAGGACCCGCGGACTCAACACTTCACGCATCTTCCAGTACCCGGACCGGCTCATGCCATATGAGATTGCGGCCATGGACCTGCTCGTCAAGCGGTACGGTCTTGAGGAAGCAATGACCCGCTGGTATCCCGAGCTTCCCCACACCATTGGCGAGGCGTCACCCCGCAATATGAAGCAGGCCCGCAAGTCGCTTCGCATTGCTCCGCTTCGTTACGGCTGGTTCTATCTCACCCGCATCAAGCGGAGCCCGACTCACCTGATTGCGCGAACCTGGCGGCGGCTGCGAGGCGAACGGGCGTAATACGGCGCGGCGAAGGCAGCACTAATCACGCAGGGCGAAGCGGCGGAGGAGCCTAAGGCGCCATCCGCCGCTGACGAAGTGGGCGATACAGGACTCGAACCTGTGACCTCA
>CAZMPA010000033.1:0-9334 GCA_964567915.1 uncultured Isosphaeraceae bacterium
CTGCAACCTTCGGTTTCGTAGACCGATGCTCTATCCAATTGAGCTACACCCGCTGAGGTGACGGGGCATGCTACAGACCCCCTCCGAGGCTCGCCACAGGGGGAGGGCCCGGATCGGGAGAGAGAGAGTTGACGGAGGCCCCCGATCGTGGGATACTCCCCGATTCTGGTTCGTCGCCCATGCGGGGCGTCGGCCCCCCTGTTGGAGACGACCTGTGCCCAATACCCCGGCCCGCAAGAAGCAGATGCGACAGGACGACGCCCGCCGCGCCCGCAACCGTTGGCGGAAGCGAACGCTCAAGGAACGCACCAAGGACTTCATGACAGCCATCCACGACCGCGATGTGGAGAAGGCTGAAACCGCATTCCGCGCGGTGCAGAAGGAACTCGATCGCGTCTCCACAACGAGCACGATTCACAAGAATCACGCCGCTCGTCGCAAGAGCCGGCTCTCTCGCAGACTCCGCGACTTGAAGACATCCGCCGGCTGAGTTGCGGCCCCTTTCCCCCCCGACCTCTTCAGCGCGCGTCCTCTTCGGAGGACGCTCGCTGTGCGTTCGGGTGGTGAATCAGGGACACTGCCTCCGTGCCAGGTTCCGCTCGACATCCAGATCCACCAGGCCTGCGGCCGCTCCCGACGCTCGCAGCACTCCTGCCCCTGATCATCGTGCTGGAGATCGCACTCTTTCGAAGTGGCAATTCACTGTCGGCCGCCAGGATCGTCGCGCATACGCAGATCGGTGACGCCATGCACTTCTTCGGGCTCTCGCCTCAGGTGGTACTGCACGGAACCGGCGTCGCCGTCCTGGCCATTCTGCTGGTCTGGCACGCGCTCACCGGTGAGCGGTGGACGATCAGGCTTCGCCCCCCCCTGCAATTGTGGTTCGAGGGTTGCATCGCAACCGCGCCCCTGCTGGCGATGGCAGCCTTTCTGGGCACACTTCAAGGTACCCCGCTCGCCGTCGAGGCGGCCACTCCCGTCTCAACGTCAGACGCGTTGCTCCTGGCGATCGGGGCGGGTCTCTCGGAAGAGCTGCTCTTCCGAATGGTCGGCATTGGTGTCCTGCACTGGCTGCTCGTTGACGTCTTCAAGTGGCGGGCGATCGTTGGAACAGCCGCCGCCATCATCGCGTCCACCGTCGCCTTCACCTGGTATCACGACCCGGCGCACCTGCCGCCCACCGCGACCATCTTCATCGCCGCTGCGGGGCTGTACCTGGGCGTCGTCTTTGTGTTGCGAGGGTTCGCGGTCGTCGTCATCGCCCATGCGGCGTACGACGCCGTCGTGCTGATTGGAGCCGTCACGAACTGACGTCGACCTCACACCCGTCGGCGGCAGAGCGGTACATGGCCTCAAGCACGCGCTGGACCTCCAGCCCCTGCTCTCCCGTGGGGCCCTTCGATTCCCCGAGGCAATTCGCGCGGAACGACTCGTGTTCACGCTGGAACGCGGTCCCCCAGCCTTCGCCAGCGGGAATGGGATGCGCCACATCCACGATTTCTCCGTCCATTTGGGTGCCGATGTGCACGCGGTCGCCCCAGATATCGAAGTGCATCGCACCGGACTCCCCAAACAACGTAACACCGTCCGCAATCGTGCCGTCGGGCAGATGTGAAGCCCATGCGGTTTCGAGCGTGATCGTCGGCCCCCCCTCGCATCGCAACATGGCCGTGGCGCCGTCATCCACATCAAACCGCCCTTCCAGATTGGGCGGCCCGGACCACATCTCCGTGAATTGATACCCCCGCGGCGGCTGACCGAATCGGCTGCTCGTCGCCGCAGATACGCGGCTCACTGGCGGGCGGCCACACAGGTCCAGCACCAGATCAACCAGATGCGGGCCGAGGTCGATCAACACCCCGCCGCCGGACTTCGAACGATCGGTGAACCACCGCCCAAGCCCCGGGATGCCTCGCCGGCGAAGCATGACGGCCCGCGCCTGATAGATGTGTCCAAGCCTTCCTGCATCGATGTGGCGCCTGGCCGCCTGCACCGTCGCGGCAAACCGGCACACAAAGCCCACCTGCAAGGTGCGGCCACAGCGGTCCCGCGCCGCAATGATCTCAGCGCATTCGGTGGGCGTCATCGCCATCGGCTTCTCAAGCAGCACCTCCCGCCCGGCCTCCATCGCGGCCATCGCGAGGGGGGCATGTAACGCGTTTGGGACCGCAACGACCACCGCCGTGACGTCGTCACACGCGAACATCTCATCGGGCGTGGTCCATGCAGAGGCGTCCCACTCGACAGCCGCCTCATCGGCCTTGGCCCGGTCCGGGTCGCAGAACCCGACCAGCTTGCCCCCCGCGTCCGCAATGCCCTGCGCGTGCACCCGCGCAATCGCCCCAGCGCCGAGTATCCCGATCCCTACTGCCATTGCAATCCTCCTTGGATCAGGTGCACGGTATCCAATCGAGCGGCAGAGCGAGCCGATCGATAGCCTGCTGTCGTGGCAGCCCCGACTCCGGACAGCGTGTTGATCATTGGAGGCGGCGTCATCGGACTGACCGTGGCGCATGCTGCCCTGGACAAGGGGCTCTCGGTCGAGCTGGTTGAAGCCGGGCCCGACGAGCACAACGCCTCACGCGGCAACGCGGGCCAGGTGGCGCCTGGGCATCCGCCAGTGCCCTCGCCCTCGGTCCCGCCTCGCGCGCTGCACATGGTGCTCGACGCCCGCAGCCCGCTCTCCATACCACCCCGGCCCAGCCTTCCGCTGCTCCGCTGGCTGATCGCCTTTCGCCGGGCATGCAGGCCGCGGGCCTATGAGCGATCCATGCGTGTGCTCGGCGCGTTCGGCGTGCTGAGCCGTGACGCACTCGGCCGTCTGATGGCAGACCTTGGCGGAGGGGCACCCCCCGCAGCGGCAGGCGTTGCCGACATCTGGAACTCGCGGGCCGGCGAGGCGGAGTCGGAAGCCGAGACCGCCTGGATGCATCGCCTGGGATTCGAGACCGAGTGCCTGGACGGGGCGGCACTGCGGCGGCGCGATCCTGCATGGGGGCCTCGCGTCCGCGGCGCGTGCATTCATACCGACGGCCTCAGTTTCAGTCCGGCCGATTTTTGCGACGCGGTGCGGGCGGACATCGCTCAGCGGGGAGGTCTGATCCGATCTCGATTCACCGTCACCACACTCCGCCGGGATTCAAAGTGCTGGGCCGCGAGAGCTGCCAGCGGCGCGACTGCCGCAGGCGCACGCCTGGTCGTGGCGGCCGGTGCCTGGTCGCCCCCCCTTGTCGCCTCGCTCGGAGGGGTCGCGGACCTGCAGGCGGCCAAGGGCTACCACGTCAGCGTGCAACTCCCCGCGCAGCCAACCATCGCGGGCGTGCTGCGTGAGCGGAAGATCGCCGTCACACCGCTCGAAGCCGCCGTGCGCCTGGCGGGCACGCTCGAACTGTCGGGGCTCAACCATCGACTCGTTCCGCACCGGATGGCGCAGCTGACCCGCGGGGCGGCCGACTACCTGCCAGAGATCGCATCGGCCACTCCGACCGATCACTGGTGCGGGCTTCGCCCCTGCACAGCGAACGGCCTGCCAATTATCGGGCGGCTTCCGGCGCCGCAAGCGTGGGTCGCCACGGGGCACGGCATGATGGGGCTCACGCTCGCGGCCGGAACTGCGGAGCTGATACTGAGAGACATGCTTGAGGGCGAGGCGCCCCCCTGGGCCGCCGCGATGAGACCGATCAGTCGGTGAGTTCGGTGGACTCGAATCGGTACGTCACACCGCGAGCCTCCAGTTCACGAAACATCGTGTCGAGCACGGCCTCGTTGCCTGCGAGCAGCTCCGGAGGATGCACACCCGGCGTGTCCACAACCCCCTCTTCGATCATGCGGGCCATGATCGTCGCGGGGAACGCGGTGGTCCTTGCCATGCTCGTCCACCCCGTCTCGGGATCCAATTCGTCGTAGAGCTCCCACCGCAATCGGGTCTGAACGCCATCGAGCGTCCCCGTCGCTTCAACACGCATCACGGTCAGGTCGACTTCGCCGGGTTGGAATGTCCAGAGGGGAAACAGCATGTGGCAGGTCAGGTCCCGGGGCGTGACGATGACGCCCCCCACCTCGACCGGCGTCTCACTCAGAAGCCCCGTTTCCCGAAGCGCCCAGGCCAGATCTCGGTGCCCCGGATACCGAAGCGTCTGCTCCAGCATGTTTGGTACATCGAGCGTCTCGGTCAGACTTCGCAGTCCGTCGGTGTTGAAGGCCTCAAGCGTTCCGGTCTCCGGGAAGTCGATCAGCACGGGCTGGCTCAGGGCCTCGCGAACGACGATGTCTCCATGCTCCACGATGCGGGCCGGCCGGAGGTACTCCTCGATGACGTCGTAGGGACTGAACCCGGCCTTGTACAACCATGGCGGCTGGGGTTTCGCTGGCATGCCGCCCACCCGAATGGCGATGGACTCACACGGATCCAGCCGACGAGCGGCCACGCCGGCGAGCAGGTTGCTCATCCCCGGCGCCACCCCACAATCGATCACGGCGACGGTGCCGGTCGCCCTGGCTGCCTCATCGAGCCGCCAGGCGTCCTCAGGCATGAAAGAAATATCGCAATATGGGCGGCCCGTGGCGATCACCGCCTCGAGGGCTGCGTACCCATAGCGACTTGGGAGCGCGCCGAGCGTAAGATCTGCTCCCTCCACAAGTTGCCGCACTGTTGCGGCGTCCGAAAGGTCCGCCTCCTGTACCTGCAGGCGGTCGTTCTGCCCCTTTGCGGCGGCCAGCCGACTGGGGTCCACATCAACCAGCGTGACCTGCCGATCGGCGTCCCTCGCCAGATCCAAGGCCATGGTGGCTCCAACCATCCCCCCTCCGAGGACGATTGTCTGTTTCATCACGGACTCACTCTGCTGGGGCCCCGAACCGGGATCTCGGAGCCAGAACCGACGAATTCTCGGGATAGGCCTCACAAACCGAGGAAGGCCCCCATAGTAGTTGATGGAAGATTGATCTCCGACGGCAACCGTTGGAGGATTTGAAGCGAAAGTTCCTGATGGAAGGAAACGAGTTCTGTTCTGCAGACACCAATCCTCGACGAGTTCTGGCCCTTCGCGAGTCCCGGCCACAGCCCCACGAATCGGGCAACCGGACCCAACCAGGCGTTGGATACGGGACTGACAAGGAGTTCACCGGTTCCAATCGCGGGGCACAGCCCATGGATGCAGACCCCACGCATCCTGCCCCGAGGCATCCAGCCGAGGCCCTGACCAGGCCGCCCCTGTCGACACAAAGTGCCGACACCCCCGAGTCCTGCTCCTGCCGCGTAAGCAGGAGCGTCCTCACCGCAGCCCAGCCTTGATCGGCCATGAACCTGCCGACAAGACGCGCAACGAGGAGATCTCCCGTGCAGATCACACAACAGCGTGCCGACCTCGTGCTCGACCTCTTCGAGCAGTACTACACCAGAGTCTTCTGCTTCGCCCGCAAGTCGCTGCCGGCGGAATCGGCCGAAGACATCGCTCAGGAGGTCTTCAGCCGCCTCCTGCAACTCAAGCATCTTGAGGAACTCGATGAGATCTCGGTCAGTTATCTGATCAAGATCGCCGACAACCTCATCAAGCGACGCTACAACCGCGGACAACGCTTTCAGCGGTTTCTCGAAGCCGCACAGGGCGCCGAGCCGACGCGTGCAGCCAATCGCGACAGCGAACCGGCACCGGAGATTGGCGCAGAACTCGCTGCCAGGCTCGACCGCCTATCCCCCAGCGAGCGTGAAGCAGTCCGCCTCGTCGTCTGTAACGGTCTGAGTTACACCGAAGCGGCCAAGTCGCTGGGCGTGCCCGTGTCAACCGTCAACAACTGGAAGTACCGCGGTCTTCAGAAGCTCAAGGAGATGAGCGAGGCCGACAATGACCTCGGCAACGCCGCCTGACAGCCACGCAGCATCGATCCCAACGGATGAGCGGCTATCGTTGCGTCCATGCAGGATCACAGGGACCAAACGCCCCGATTGCGTCTTGCCATCACCGGCAGCTCCGGTTTCATCGGCTCCGCTGTCGTTCGGACGCTGCGGGCGCAGGGGCACGACGTTGCCCGCGTGGTCCGAGGCGAGCCCGGAACCGGAGACACGCCGCGGTGGCAGCCCGAGTCTCCGGACACGGTCGATGCAAGGCTTGAGAATCTCGACGGCCTGATCCACTGCGCCGGAGCGGGCATCGCGGACCGCCGCTGGACACGCAAACGGCGATCGCTGCTGCGTTCAAGCCGCGTGGACGCGAGCCGCAACCTCGCGGCCGCGCTCGCGCGTCTGCGGACACCCCCAGCCACGCTCGTGCAGTGCTCGGCCGTTGGGTGGTACGGCGATGGTGCAGACCGATGGGTTGCCGAGTCCGATCCCCCGGGCGAGGGATTCCTGGCGGATGTGTGCGTCGACTGGGAGCAGGCCACCATCCCGCTGGAGTCCTGTGGAGTACGACGGGTCATCCTGCGTCTGGGCATGGTGATCGGCGCAGGCGGCGCCGTGGCCAGAATGACCCCGATCTTCCGCCGCGGTCTCGGCGGCCGCCTGGGCTCCGGCAGGCAGTGGATCAGTTGGATGGCGGTGAACGACGTCGTTGGACTGATGCGACAGAGCGTGACAGACACCCGTCTCACTGGACCGATCAATGCCGTGACGCCAAGCCCCGCCACGAATCGCGACTTCACAGTTGCGATGGCGGCAGCAACCGGTCGATCGGCCTGGCTCCCTGCGCCAGGGCCTGCCCTGCGGCTGGCATTGGGCGATCTGGCCGGTGAGTTGCTGCTCTCAAGCCAGCGATGCCGGGCCGAGGTACTCGAGTCTGTGGACTACCAGTACCAGTCGCGGGACCTTCCTCAGGCCCTTCAAACGGCCGTTGATGGGTTTTGCCGTTGATTTTGCCGGATCCGAGGGTTCGCAGACGCCGTCATTCTGTGTAGCCTCGGGAAGCACCCCGGGAGGGGTGGCGAGCGTGCTCGCCAATGTTCAGGGACAGTCGGTTCAAATTCAGACGAGAAGGAGTTACAGGATGTTCAAAACCTCGGCATTGTTGGGCGCCGCCACAGTGGTAGCGGGCGCCACGGCGGGGACGCCACTCATGGATCAGATCGGGGCCGACAACGGCGCCGACATGGACTCAAGCAACATCCTCGCGTCGCAGTACTTCGAGGCCGCCTACTCGGTCTACGACATTGCGGCCATCGATGACTTTGACAACGCCACGGGCTCTGCGGCCTCCGCAGTCTCAGCCTGCATCTCAGGCTGGAACGGCTACGCCGGCATCGACGGCGTCACGGGCGTGCAAGTGAACTTCTATATGGCGGTTGAAGATGCGGCCGCAAGCCTCGTCGGGTACGCCTCAGCCGACGGCGCGGTCAATCTTGATCCCAACTGGACTGGCCAGACCTTTGGCGATGTCGTGACGGTCGAGGCCGTGTGGTCACTCGCGAGCGGCACGCAATACGTCGCTGTGATTCCGTCAAACGAGTTCGCTGTCAACGGCCAGACCGGCGTTGCAGCGTCGTTCCTCGGCGACTCCAATTGCTGGCAGGCCAACCCCGGCGGCGGCTTCGGTATGCCGGACAACTGGCAGACCGGCACGAACAACCTGGCGTATCGCGTCATGGGCGGCACTGGCGACCCGTGCGCGGTTCCGCTTCCGCCGTGCCCGGCCGACGTGTCTGGCCCGGACGGTGAACCCGACGGTGTCGTCGACGTGAACGACGTCCTCGCGACCATCGGTACCTTTGGCGAGATCGGCGACGGCACCTATCGCCCGGCCGGCGACTGTTGGCCAGAACCGGCCGGCGATTGCGCCGTCACGGTGGACGACCTCCTGACCGTTATTGGCGCGTTCGGCGAAGACTGCCGCCCCCGCGGCGCCTGCTGCTACGGCATCTCCGGCTGCGATGACGACATGCTCGAAGAGGACTGCGGAGCCAACTGGCTTGGCGCCGATTCGGACTGCAGCCAGTGCCATGCCGGCGCCTGCTGCTACATCGACGGCTCCTGCACCGAAGGCACACCTGCCGAGTGCACGGTCGCCGGTGGCACCTACGCCGGCGACGGCGTGGACTGCGCCGCTGCGGACTGCCCGCAGCCGTCCCCTGGCGCGTGCTGCATCACCAACACGGATTGCCTCGATGGCCTCCTGCCGACCGACTGCGACGACTTCGGCGGCACCTACATGGGCAGCGGCACCGACTGCGCCACGACCAGTTGCGGCTGGGAAGGCTGCCCCGGCGGTTCGACCAGCGAGGGTGTCCCGTGTCAGGAAGACACGGCCGACCCCAACAGTGACCCCAACGGCGGCATGAACGTGGATCCGCCCGCATTCGGCGCCATCGCCAACGGCGAAACGATCTGCGGCCAGATGTCCACTTTCACCTGCATCGGTTGCGATGGCGGTGCTGACGCAACGTATCGCGACACGGACTGGTATCTCTTCGACAACTCAGCCGGCGGCGAGTGGACGATCTCCGGTGGCGGCGAAATGGATCTGGTCATGGGCATCGTCGACAACGATGCGATGGCCTTCGTCGATTACTTCGTCGTTGGCCCCTACGAGGAGGGCACCACGACGGTGACGCTCCCAGCAGGCGGCAACTACAGCGTCTGGGTCGGCTTCAACTTCGATGGTGGCACCAACCCGTGCTCCACCGGACTGAACGAGTACTCCGTCACGCTCACTGGCGCTGCGGCACCTGCCGCGGCCTGCTGTGTCGCAACGGAGTGTGTCGGCGACCTCGACCCGACCGACTGCGCAGACTTCGGCGGCACGTATGTGTCTGGCGAGTCCTGCGACACCTACACGTGCCCGAGTGCCTTCGAGCCCTGCAACACCGGAAACGGTGAGGACCCGCTCGGCATCGACGAGTCATGGACGGCAGGTACGTCGGACACCGGTGCGGGGTACCTCCGCGCCATGGGCATCACGGCTCCGTCCGTGTCGCAGTGCACCGTGTACGGACTCGCCCTGGCCTACAGCGGCGGTTGGTCCGAGTGCGGCGGCGCCGCAGACATGGGCATGCAGTGGTCACTCATGGCCGATGGTGGCGGCCTGCCAGGTTCCGATCTGGCGACCGGTTCGGGCGGCACCTACGCGGGCACCGACCTGGTGTACGCCGGCGCCTACGCCCTGCACGGCTGGACCTTTGACATGGGCTATGCCAGCGCCGCCAACTGGGTCTCGGTCGCCTCGACCAGTTCCGGTCAGGGCGAATGCTGGTTCCTCTGGATGTCCTCCTCCGCCGCCGACGCGGGCGCCTCCGCCCTTGACGACGGAACGGGTTGGGCCGCTGAGGCATTCAGCCTGAACTACTGCATCACAGAGTGATCGCAGCAATCGTGTCAATGCACCGCCCCCCGACCTCTGGTCGGGGG
>CAZMPA010000033.1:9344-13780 GCA_964567915.1 uncultured Isosphaeraceae bacterium
CCCGTTAAATTCCTCAACCACATTGTTTCCCCCCATTTTTTTCCCCCCCCCCCCCCCCCCGCCTGGGGGGGGGGGGCGGTTCTCTATTGGTCCTGTTGTCCTGCTACTGCTGTTGCTGCTGCGCAGCGGCCTCGTCGCCGCGCTGTTCATGTGCAGCCACCCGATCCGGCGGCTCGGCGAACACTGGCACCTCCATGATGAGCGGCGCCCCGGCGTGGTGACGCTCGCGTCGCTGCACCAGATTCGTCCTGACCTCGACCGACAGATCTTCTTCGGCAGCGCCCCGAAAAATACCCCGGTTCGGCGGTACGTCTGCATAGTGCCGACCATAGGCGATGACAACGTGCCGCTCCCCGACACTGCATGCGTGGGTGGGATCAAACCCAATCCAACCGTGCTGCGGCGTCCAGACTTCAATCCACGCATGGCTCTCAGACGGGCTCGCCGTATTCTCCACATGCAGATACCCATTGACGTACCGACAGGGAATCCCTCGAAGCCGAAGCAGGCCCAGCGCGATGTGGGAAAAGTCCTGACACACGCCCGCCTCGGCCTCCAGCGCATCGTCACTGGTCGAATGGGCATGCGTAACCAATGGGCGGTACGCGATGCGGTCCTTCAGGGATGAAGCGAGCTGCGCGATGACCTCTCCGACCGTTTCGCAGGCTGAAAGCCCCAACTCCTCCGAAAGCAGTGACAGCCGCTCGCTCCGCACCACCGGGCCGCCGAATTGCAGAAAGTCCCACGTGTCTCGTCGATCCGGCAGGCTGCCAATCAACGCCTCGAGCGTCTGCGGATCTATCTCCGGCGGGCTCGTTTCGACGAGCGACCGGCACGCGACTTCCACCCTGTCGTGGTAATCGGTGATCGAGAACCAGTGCATGGAATTGCCCATCCAGTCCTCGTGACGGCTCGGCTGAGCATGGGGCCCGATGGCCAGGTCGAAATCGTGCAGCGACTGGCCCGGCAGGACGCGAGGCTCCACACGAATCTCCATGTGCGACTCACGGACAAAGGCCGAGTACTGAAAGCGCAGATGATGTTCTATTCCAAGCAGCATGCGTTCCTACACCGTGAAGTACAGCCTCGTGAGCGATTCGTGAATCCTGTCCACGTCCGCGGCCAGCCCGTCGCACACCGCTGCGAAGTCGTGCCTGCCAAGCAGATCCTGGGCCTCGTACCGAAGTTGTGACGCCAAGCGACCAACCTGCATGGCCGCATCGGTGAGCACGCCGCCACGCTCAATCTGCGTGAGATCTTCCTGCATGTGGGAGACTCCGAATGCAACACTGTGCGGAGATTCAGGGTCAAAGAACAGAAAGCTCCAGACCTGCCTCGGCGTCAACGCAGCCCCGTGCACGCGACGATAATTCTCCAACGACCCGGCCGACCGCAGCACACATCGAAGCAGGGCGTGGTGGACCGGAATGTCAATGTCGTTGGGCGTGGCCATGAGCGCAGGCAGCCGATGCCGGAGCAGAAGCAGCACCCGGTACACCCGCTCGAGCATGACTCCCACATCGAGAAAGACCCACGCTTCATCTCGTATGAGCGTGCGGCTGATGGTGCCGCCGATCCCGAAGATCGCCTGCTGGACCTGGCCGAGCAATGCGTCGGGTCCTGCCTCACCGCGCAGCCCCGCGTCGAGTCTGAGCCAGCACTCATTGATCTGCTCGAAGACCTCCCGCGTGAGGTACTCGCGAATGGCTCTTGCGTTTTCTCGAGCGTGATGGATGGACGTCGCGACCGAAAGCGTGTTCCCCTGCCCGAGCAGCCACGCGTGCAGGCCGGCCATGCGGGCGGCGTCCACGTCGACATCGCTTCCAACCGCCGGTGACCCTGGATAGACGTCCGCAAATCCCGCCCAGAAGCGGACAGCTTCCTCGGGCGCCAACCCTCGAATCTCAACGGTCAGTTGCTCGGCCACCTGAAGCATCCGGCAGAGGTTTGCGCCCCGCTCCAGATATCGGCCCATCCAGTAGATGTTCTCGGCAGACCTCGACAACATGACGCTCATCGGAGGAGTTCCTCAGCAAGCACCCAGGTGTCCTTGCTGCCGCCGCCCTGCGAGGAGTTGACCACATACGAGCCTTCCTGCAGCGCCACTCGAGTGAGTCCGCCAGGCAGCACGCGGATCGACTCGCCGTACAGCACAAACGGCCGCATGTCCACGCGCCGCGGCGCGTAGCCGTCTCCGGTCCATGTTGGGTGGGATGAGAACTCGACCAACGGCTGCGCGATATACGCCTCGGGCCGTTCAGCGAAGACCGCCGCGAACTCGGAGATCTCCTCTTTGGAGGCGGTCGGACCAACAAGCATGCCATACCCGCCCGCGCCGTCCGTGAGCTTGACAACGAGTTCGGACAGGTGATCGCGGATATAGGCAGCGTCTTCTGGCTTGCGACCGATCCACGTATGCACCTGCGCCAGCAGCGGCTCCTCGTCGAGAAAAAACCGGATGATGTCCGGCATCCATGGATAGACCGACTTGTCGTCGGCAACTCCGGCGCCCGGCGCATTGGCGATCGTGATATTGCCCGCCCGCCAGGCGTGAATAAGGCCGGGCACACCCAGCAGGCTTCCCGCGTTGAACACCACCGGGTCGAGGAACGCGTCGTCCACCCGGCGGTACAGCACATCGACTCGTTGACGACCGCGCGTCGTACGCATGGATACCTGATCGTTCTCGACAATCAAGTCGCGTCCCTCAACGAGCGGTACGCCCATCTCCCTCGCGAGGAAGGAGTGTTCGAAGTACGCGCTGTTGTTGAGTCCAGGAGTCAGGACCGCGACGGAGGGACGCTCCCGCCCACGGGGCGCCGCGAATGTGAGGGCATCGAGCAACATCTGCGGATAGGAATCCACCGGCCGCACACCGTAGTTGGCGAAGATCTCTGGAAAGACGCGAGAGAGCAGGTTGCGGTTCTCAAGCACGTACGACACACCGCTCGGGCACCTGCAGTTGTCCTCGAGGACCAGAAACTCACCCTGCTCGCCTCGAAGCAAGTCGACGCCGGTGATGTGAGTGAAGACGCCATGCCGCGGTCGAGTGCCGATCAACTCCCGCCTGAAGTCGCTTCTCGAGAGCACCAGATCGAACGGGACTACTCCCTCACGCAGACAGCGCTGATCGCCGTACACGTCCTCCAGAAACAGGTTGATGGCCGTGACCCGCTGAATGAGACCTTGCTCGAGCAACTCCCACTCATCCGATCCGATGATCCTGGGAACGAAGTCGAACGGGAACGTCCGTTCGGTCCCTTCCTCCTCACCGTAGACCGTGAACGTGATGCCCTGGTTGACGAGCGACACTTCCTGGAGCTCTTCACGGCGGAGAATGTCCTCGGATCCAAACGCCCCGAGTGTTTCGACCACCGATCGGTAGAGCCCTCGAGCTGAATCATCACCCGCCAGCGCCTCGTCATAGCCTTTCGGTGCCGCGTTCCAGGGGAGTGCCATGGACCGGCATGCTATCGCGGGGCGGTCGAGGGCACTGCAGGCGGCATCAAACCGGCGGAATCGGCCGACCGTGCGGATCGTCACGCGCCGCACCAACCTCGGCCTGCAGCCCCTCGGCCATCTCGGCGTCGGTCACATGTTCAAGCCGCTCGGCCGCGGTGTGCAAGTGACTCGACGGAATGCTCGCATGGCCGGCAAGGTATGTCTCCCACAGCCTGTGCGCTCGGACGAGCGTGCTGGCCTCCGCCCGCCCCCGATCCGTCAGCCGCCACGTATCCGCTTCCACGACCGCCAACGCGTGCCGCCGAAGCTTTCCGAGAACCGCCCCCAGTCTGGCCCCAACCCGAACGTCGGATCGCAGGAGGTCCTCCACGTCCGAGCGGCTTGTCGAAATGGAACGCTCTTCCAACCGAAAGAGCAACCCAAGTGCGTCCTCGATTGCAATCCGCATCGCGTCCCGCCTCGCGGCCCATCGCCGGGCCAGAACTCCCCTGCCTGGCGCCACCATCACGACAACAAGAAAGACCGCCACTGCGGCGACGGCCATCATCCCGGCCGACGACGTGTCCAGATCGTCAGAAAGAAACCATCCCGGAACCGTCAAGGCCGCCACGTGACCCATCGCCGCCGCAACGCTCCCCAGCACGGTCGCCCACACGATGACCCACCGCATACGGCGGGTCAGCAGCAAGGCTGCAGCGGGCGGCGCCACCAGCAGCGCCACCGTGATGATGCTGCCAACGGCCTCGAAACAGGCAACACACGTGGCCGCTGTGAGCACCATGAGACCGTAGTGAAGCCAACGCGCATCAAACCCCTGAGACGTTGACAAAGCGGCGTCGAACGCAGTCGCCAGCAGTTCCTTGTAGAGCACGAGGGTCACAAGGAGATTGAAGACGAACACAGCCCCGAGCGGCAGGACCATTCGAGGCACGTCCACACCGCCAATGGACACCGTGTCGAGTGGAGCCAACTCA
>CAZMPA010000034.1:0-13151 GCA_964567915.1 uncultured Isosphaeraceae bacterium
GAAGCTGTAACACTTCCCCCCTGGCCGACTGCGTCGGCCTGTCCCCCCGCACGGGGGGGGGACGGAGTTGACGGGCCGGTGAGGGGGTGTGTGGTGCTGTCAACGACGCCGCTGCCGAAGCTGTAACACTTCCCCCCTGGCCGACTGCGCCAGCCTGTCCCACCGCAAGCGGGGGGACGGACGGCCTCGGGCTCAGAACTTCGTGTTCGCCAGCCGGATACCGCCGGTCGTTTCATCGCGGATCTGGTCGTATTGAATGTAGATGGCCAGATCAAAGTCGGCGAGCCGCCGCGTCAGCGTGGCTGCGACGGACTGGAAGTCTTCTTCGGAAAAGTTGTACTGAGGACTGACCGCGACTGCATAGGTCTTGGAGATCTCATACCGGGCGGGGAACGTCAGCAACTGGCCCTTGGCCGCAGTGACGTTTCCAGGGAACGCAGCTTCATAGTCGCCCGGTACGCCGAAGTATCTGAAGCCAACGCCAGTCGAGAAGCGGGGTGAGTGATCGATGTTCATGGCGACCGCGGCTCGCGTGAGCCGGCCGAGGTCGAAGTCCCAGTTGCCTTCACCGGTGAACGTGAGCGCTTCGGCGGGGCGGAAGTCGAACGAGCCGTCCATAAAGTTGCCGAATGATGAGTACAGGGGATTCGCGTCGTACCAGCGAGGCGTATACCACCGCCGCGTTGCGTCCGACGTGCTGAATGTCGCGGCCAGGCTCGTTGTCAACCAGTCGACGTCGTACCACCGCCCGGCTCCGCCTCGCTGCGTCTGCAATCGGTGGCGGACGCCCACCTGCACCGCGCCGCCGCGACTTGTCGCATCGACGAGGGGGTCGTAGTCCGGAACATCCATGGGATTGAAGTTGGCGCCGGAGATCCACGCCTTCGCCCACGGGTCCATGAGAATCCGCAGCCGATTGATTCCGAGCGTCTCGCTGCGGACATCGTTGTAGATCCGCTGCAGCGACGTCGTGGCGTGCACGCCGATGCCGCCCAGCCCGCGGAAGTCCGAATCGTCTGTGGTCGGCGGTGCAGTGGAGTCGTCGTTCTCGATGAAGCCCTGAATCTGCGCGGTGGCGAAGGGTGTGACTTGAACCGGGCCCCACGCGAGCGGCATCGTGAACTCGTGCATGCTCGTGACACGGGTCGACCAATTGGAACCGATGCCGCGTTGAGCGAGTGCGGCGGAGATGTCGTCGCCCGCATTGAACACGACGTTCGGTCCCCGAAACACGTTCGTGCCGATGCCGTTTGCCGCCGCCGTGCCGTCCGGGATGACGGCCTTGAATCGACTGAACGAAATGGAACCGTTCCATGTGACGGTGTCCCAGAGATCCTTGCCGAACTTGCGGTAGCTGGCCCTGGGGAACTCGTCCAGTGCAAAACCCTGGGACGCGAGCAGCCAACTGTTCGATACGAACTGGTTCAGGGAGTAGTCCGCGAGGACGGACAGCGAGGTGTCGCTCTTGTCACTGCTGAGGTAGAGGCTCGTCTCAAACTCGCGGCGGTTTCTGAACTCGTCCTGCCGCCAGCCGCTCATAAAAGTCGGGTCCGAGATCCAGGAAGCTTGCGCCTGCAAGTTCCAGTCGTTACCCAGGGCGATGCGATCCTCGAATTGGAGGAAGCCTCGCCACGTCTCAGGCACCTGCTGCGTGATGCCCGTGCTCAGCCGCTCCTCGACGTTGGTGTCGTCATGGATGCCCCACATGTTCAACCTGCCGTGCTCACCAGGACGGTCCCACGACCACCCAAGCCCGAGGGCGGGCCCCCGTTTGGTGTACCCGGACGTTTCGAGCGTCAGGTCATCTTCTTCAAGTGGGTCGAGTCCGAGCAGCATGGGCAAGTCCCATTTGAGCTCAATGCCGATGCCCCGATAGTTCTCGAAACTGGTCGCTTGTCCCTTGAGCGGCATCCGCTCTGCGTAGCCCTTGAACCATGGCCAGTAGAAGAATGGAACACCGCCCGCTTCAAGCGTGTTGTGCTCGCCCGTGACCAGAATCCGCTGCTCGCCGGTTGTGCCGTCAGGTCGGATCTTGCCCGGCACTTGCTGAATCGTGGCGGTGCTGCTGCCGATCGAGAGCGTGGGCACGGCGAACGACGAAGCCGAGAGCCGCACGTCCTTGCCCGACCACTGGTCTGAGGCGAGCTGGCGCAGTTCGGTTGCGCGGGCGTACACCGGTACCTGCCGCTCGCGGTCATACGTGCGGAGGACGGCGTCCAGCATGATGGCGCGATCGGTGATGAAGTCGTAGTACATGCGTTGACCGCGTACGACGTAATCCTCCCGGTCCGACTCCGCGATGACGGCGCCTTCGAGATACACGCCCCGTACGTCGTCCGCCGAGAGCGAGTCCGCGGCGTCAGCGAGCGTGCCCGGCGAGATATACAGCACCGCACGTTCGGCCGAAAGCCGCAGGGCGCCCAGTGCGTCGCCCCGAGCTGCGGGTCGGTAGTGAATGACGACGTTGCCGTCCGCGAGCACCGTTGACTCGACCTCCCCAGCATCGACGGTGACGTGGTTGCCGCTGAACGACACGGTGGCGCCGGGGCGTCGCAGCCAGGGCTGGCTATCGTTGACGGCCCGAACGGGCGACGCGGCTGCTTGCGGAATGGAACCGCCTGGAACGGGGACAAAGGCCGGGGGCCCGGCGGCGGGCGGCACAACGGTTGGCAGGTTTGTGAGCGGAGGCTGCTGCGTGTGGAGGCTTGCCACATAGTTGGCCAGACGATCATCCGCCCGCTGCAGCACATGCGACAGCTGACGGGGTCGCTCGGGCGTCATCAACGCGGTGTCGATGACCGTCTCGCCGCGAATCGACCCGACGACCAGCAGGTTTCGCCCGGAGGTGCCTCGGCCCACACTGGACGTGCTCGCGGTGGCGTCCGGGATCCAGACTGCGACCTGCGTGACGAGCCCGCTTTCGCTGGGAATGCGGTCGATCCACAGCACCATCCGAGGTGCTTCGAACGACCAGCCTGCAATCTCCAACAGCACGTCGCCCTGCACGATGAGCCGCTGCGTGGAGTCGTGCCGCCAGTGCCACCCGCGGAGTGCTCGAATCGTGATGTCGCCGTCTCGGGCCTCCACGGGAAGGACGAGGCCGCCGAGCGTCTGGCCCGTGCTGGCCGGGATGGGCGCCGCAGAGGTTTCAGAAGCGCGTGCGGGCTCGGCCAGAATGCCGCCGCCAACCACCCCGGCCAGGAGTGCGGAGTGGACCAGTCGCGGGGAGATGGGGGCGTGCCTGCGGTACAGGGCCCGGACGATACCGCGGCGGCGTTCGGGACGCCACTCCGGCGATCTCATTCGTCCTCGAACAGACCTTCGACGAATTGTTCCGGGTCGAAGGTTGTGACGTCTTCGGGCCGCTCGCCAACACCGATCAACTTGAGCGGGATGCCGAGTTCGCTGGCGATGGCAACGACAATGCCGCCTCTGGCGGTCCCGTCCAGTTTGGCCAGAAAGATCCCGGTCAGGTCGATTGCATCGGTGAATTGCCGGGCCTGGACCAGGGCGTTCTGCCCCTGCGTCGCATCAAGCACCAGCAGGACCTCGTGGGGGGCGCCCGGAATGCGTTTGCCGAGCACGGAGCGGATCTTCTCCAATTGCCGCATGAGTCCACCTTCGGTGTGCATGCGGCCCGCCGTGTCGACCAGCAGCACGTCCACGTCTCGGGCGATGGCGGCATCGACCGCGTCCCAGACCACTGCGGCCGGATCGGCGCCTTCGGCCCCTCGAATGAGATCGACGTCGAGCCGGGACGCCCACGTGGCCAGTTGCTCGACAGCGGCCGCCCGGAATGTGTCCGCCGCCGCGAGCAGAACAGAACGTCCCTCGCTCCGCAGCGCGTGCGCGATCTTCGCGACCGATGTCGTCTTGCCGACGCCGTTGACTCCAGCCACCAGTACAACGAGCGGTCCCGCGTCCACCTCTGCCAATGCCACGGGTGTGCCGAGCCGCTCCCGAAGCCGTCCCTTCAGAAAGTCGAGTGCCTCTTCGCCGCGGTCCATCTTGCCCGCAGCGGCGTCCGCTCGCAACTCAGAGATGATTTCGGACGTGGCGGTGGGGCCGACATCAGCCTGGATCAGGTGGGCTTCGATGGCCTCGATCGTCTCGTCGTCAAGCCGGCGTCCCTTGAGCAGGCTCGCGAGCGATCCGCCCATCGCGGCGCGGGTTCTCCCGAGCCCACGTTTGATCACACCCAGCGTCGATCGAAGAAGCCCCACTCGAGGTCAGTCCATCTGCTCGACGGCGGGCGGCGTTTCGAGCCCGTGCCAATACCGATCCAGAACGCCGTTGACGAAGCGAGGAGAGTCTTCGGTGCTGAACTCGCGGGCGAGTTCGACGGCCTCATCGATGGCCACGCGGGGCGGTGTTCGATCCGACCGGATTTCCCATGCGGCGAGCCGAATGATCGATCGGTCCACACAGGGCTGCCTGTGGATCGGCCACTCGGTCATCAAGGGTCCGGTGGCGTCGTCGGTTGCGGTGCGGGCGTTCCATGCGTCGGTAGCCAGCGACATGGCGGCGTCAAGCAACTGAGGCGGCACCTCGGCGGCCGCGATGCCCTCGCGAACACTCTCGGCGTCGTCATCACGGCCCGCGTCGAATTGGCACATGGCCAGCAGGGCACCTCGGCGAATCTCATGCAGGTCGTTCATGGTGTCGGGGCGGCCTTCAGCCCTCGAATCGTGTTTGCCTGCGCGATGGCGGCGGCCATGGCTTCAGCGCCCTTGTTGCCGCGCGGGCCGCCGGATCGCTCAGTTGCCTGGGCCATCGTCTCGCACGTCAGGAGTCCGAGTGAGACGGGCGTGACGTGGCGGACCGAGAACTCACAGAGCGTGCGGCAGACGGACTGATTGATCCATCGGTCGTGGGATGTGTCGCCGCGAATGACGCAACCGATGGCGACGAGCGCATCGAGCCGCGGGTGCACATGCTCGTACATTGCCGCGACTGAGACGGCCAGTTCCCAGGCGCCCGGGCACGTCGCGCACAGGAGATGATCTTCGCGGCCGCCGGCCTCGAGAAACGTCTCACGCGCGGCTTCACAGAGCGGGCCGGTGATGTCGCCGTGATAGGACGACGTCACCACGCCGATCCGGAGATCGGTGGCGTCGAGATCGGCGGGTTCGGGTGCGACCGAGGGACTATCGTACCGCGCACGCTTCTCGGTGGACAGCGAGGAACCCACGCCCGTGCGTCGAACCTCGGATCAACATGTTGCATGGACTGTTGCGTACGCCGCTGCGTGCAACGCAGCATTGACGGTCGTTCTGACGGGGCACCTTGCCGGGCCTCCGGCGACTCTCTGGGGCGGGCTGTCGCCGACGCTGGCGATCGTGGCAGCTGCCGCCGCGGGTGTCGGGTTGGTCGGGCATGGGGTCACACTCAACAACCTGTTCGATCGGCACCGCGACGCGGCAGTCACAGGCTCGGTTCCACGATCAGCGATCGGCCCGGACGTCATCGTGCTGGTCGGGTCGCTGTTGTTGGCCGTGATGATGTCGGCGGCGCTCGGTCGAGACGCGACGTGGGTGACCATCGTGCTCGCCAGCCTGCTGCTCTTTCACAATGCGGTGGCCCGGTTCATTCCTGCCATCGGGCTTGCGGTGCCGGGGGCGCTCGTCGCCGGTGTCATGCTCGTGCCCGACTGGCGGATGCCAATGCCGCTGGCCGTGTGGCTTGCCATGTCGATTGCCGTGCTTGGATCGATTGGCGTGCACGTTCTTGCGGACAAGCGACCCGTCCTGTCGGCCCGTGCACTCCTGGTCGTGGTGATGGCGTGGATCGCCATGTCGGGCATCGTGCTCGGGCTTCGCGGCACGAACGGCTTGAGCATGTGGCCGGAAGGTCGATCGATGGTGGTGTTGGCGTGGCCGCTGCTTGCGGTGCTGCTACTTGGGGGGGCACTTCGATGGACGCTGCCTCGCGCTGCCAGCCGCAGGACGGCGGCCGACCGGGCGGTGTGTGTCATCTCGTTGTGGCAGCCTCTGATCGGGGCGGCCTGGTGTTTCAGCGTCGACGCGGACGTTGCGGCCATCGTGTTGGCGGGCATCTGGCTTGTCGGGCTGGTCGTGGCGGGAGGGAGCCGAGACCTGATGGGCCTGCCAGTGGGCCGCGACGCGTGGCGATGAGCGTGTGTCAGTGCCCGGACGCGACGGTGGCGGCGTCGGATGCGACGCCGAGGTAGGGCAGCGTTGAGTCGATCAGGTCTCGCACGACCGGACCAGCGGTCGAACCGCCGTACCAGCGTCCGAGCGAGCGGTCAGGGTCGTCGATGACGCACAGGACGACGATTCGAGGCGCATGCGCCGGTGCACCCGCAATGAAACTGGAGACGTACCGGTCCTCGTGGTACCCGCCACCTTCCGCAATGGGGAGTTGTGCGGTACCCGACTTCCCGAACATCGTGTACAGCTCCGAGTTTGCGCGGCGTCCGGTTCCTTCCGACATGACCAACTGCATGGTTTCTCGCGTGAGGCGGGCGGTCTGCTCGTCAAAGATCGGCGTCCGGAGGATCTCGCCAGAATCACGAACTGCGTGAATCGTCGCCGCCGGCATGGAGCCGTCGCCGGCGAAGACGCAGAACGCGCGGGCCATCTGGACAGGCGTGACGGCAATCTCATGCCCCATTGCCACCGATGTCTGCGTGTAGTTGGACCAGTCCGCTTCGCGGGTCACGATGCCTCGCGTCTCTCCAGGGATGCCGCAGGTCGTTTCGCGGCCGAACCCGAGCGTCGCGACCAGTTCACGCATGCGCTCATGCCGCATGCGTTCGGCGACGATGGCCATGCCGCTGTTGAGCGACTTGATCAGGACATACCGCCACGAGGTCGGCCCCTTCGGGTGGGCGTCTCGAATGCGTCGGCCAAATGTGGTTCGGTGCGGGCCTGAACTCGGCGTTGCAAGCACTTCGTCCGGCCTCGCAGTGCCATCCTCGGTCGCTGCCGCCCAGACGAAGGGCTTGAATGTGGAGCCCGGCTCATAGGGATCGCTGACGCATCGGTGTCGTTGCAGTCGGCTTGGCGTGGGCTGTTCCATGATGTCCGCAGCCGCGAGGATCTCCCCGGTCGTGGGATCCATCGCGACGAGCCGACCGCCGGCGGCCCCGCATTCGGTCACGGCCTGCGCAAGCCGGGCCTCGGCCATGCGCTGGATTTCCAGATCGAGACTGAGCTGCACGGTGTCGCCGCTGCGTCCCGGGTCGAAGCCATTGGTCGGCACCCACAGCGTGCGGCGGGCCGCGTCCCGAACAACCCGCAGGCTGCCCTCGTCAGCTTCGAGCCTGCCGTCGAGACCGTGCTCAAGCCCGGAGAGTCCATCGTGCTCGAACCCAACGAGGCCGACGAGCGACCCGGCGGTTGTACCGGTTGGGTATTCGCGGACCGGGCGCGTCTCAAGGGCCACGCCGCGAATGGGCTCGCTTCGCAGCCGCTGCACCTGCCACGGCTCAAGCAGGCCGGGGACGGGGATGTACCGCCGGTGCAGCCGACCTGACAGGAGCCGGTCGATTTCAATCGCGGGCACCCCGATGCGTTCGCTCAGGCGAGCGCCGAGGCGGATTGGGTCGTCGGCAATGCCGGGATCGAGGAACAGTCGCCAGCCCCGGGTCGTGGTGGCGAGGACACGGCCCCGACGGTCCAGGAGGTCGCCCCGTCGCACCAGTGGCACGGACCTGCCGCCGGCGCTGCCTGCGTCGGCCAGTTGCGCGGGCGGTGCCACTTGAAGTTGCACGACGCGAGCGGGAATGACGAGCAGTGCGGCGGTGGCCGCGATGGCCATGATGGTTGACCACGATGCGATGCGGCGAGACTGGATGAGGTGGGTAGGCTGCACGTGGGTCACTGTCCTGTCGCCGCGTGCGGGCTCTGGTTCGGACGCGGGGTCGCGGGCGACCACTCGTCGGCCTCGATGTCCGGCAGTTGCGGCGGCGAGACGAGCGACGCCACGTCGGCCCGGGCTCGCCACAACTCAGCGCGAGTCGCGTCGAGTTGCTTGTGCAGATCGCTCATTTCGTGGATGACCGCAATCCGCTGCTGGCGAAGCGACAGCAACCACAGCCCGCACATAGCGGCGACGGCGATGACGATCAGGCAGCGGGCTTTCATCTCGCGGCGTGGAGGTCCCGAACCGGGGCTGGGTAGCGGATGGTCTGGCCCACCTGCAACGCGTCCGGGCTGCTCAGGCGGTCGGTGTTCATGCGGAGCAGCTCGTCGGTATGCCGCGCGGACCCCATGAGTTTCTGGGCGAGTTCCGAGAGCGTGTCCCCTGGCTGCACGACGTACTCCGCCCATCGCCCCTGCTGCGGAGGCGTGAGGGCCTGTGGACTGCGCTGCGGGGGCTCAAGGTCCTGCGGTGCTGGCCGCTGGTCGCCGGCGAGCACGCTGCGGTCGGGCATGATGAGCCGCTGACCGGGCGTCAGTGCGTCTGGGTTGGGCAGGCGATTGTGCGTGCCGATCGCGTCTGCAAACGTGCCCTCGCCGTAGTAGGCCAGCGAGATGGAGTAGAGCGAATCGCCTGCGGCGACGGTGTGGACCGGGTCTGACAGACCTGCGGCCGCTGGGAGAGTGGGGAGCGTCCGGGTCGGCGGCGGGGCTGCGACGAGCACCTGGAACTCGATGGAGCTGGGAGGCCCGGGTTCCAGGGGGTCTTCCGCGACGAGGCTTCCCGGAGCGCCGCGGGCAAGCTCCGCGAGGTGATCAGAGACGAGAATGCCGACCACAAGCACCAGCGCGAAGCCGATGATGATCGCGAACTTATTCTCTTGGGTCATCGCCACGCATCCATGCGAAGGGGACTCTCTCTCGATCCGATCGGTCGCGCCGCATCCTTGCGGCCGCTCGATCACTGGGTTGTCGACCGGATGACGCGAAGTCGAGCCGAACGGCTCCGCGGGTTCCGATCCAATTCGTCGTCGCTCGCCCGACATGGGCCGGAAGAGAGATCGACGGCGAGCCCTTCACGCACAAGGGCCGCGAAGCTCGTCTTGACCGGTCGGTCCTCCAGGCTGTGGAAGGCGATGACGCCAATCCTTGCACCTGGAGCCAGCCAGGACGTATCGCCCGTTCGCATTGCTCGCTCCAGCCGATCCAGCAGGGTCTGCACCGCTGCCAATTCGTCGTTGACCGCGATCCGAAGCGCCTGAAAGGTGCGGGTCGCGGGGTGCTGGCGGGAGCTGTGAGCACGAGCGCCGTACGCTTCGCGGACCAGATCCGCGAGAAGCCCTGTGGTGTCGATCGGCCGTTGCGTGCGTTCTGATGCAACTTTTCGGGCAATCCGCCCGGCAAACGGCTCCTCGCCGTGCCGCCGAATCAGATCGGCGAGTTCGCGCTGCGGAAGGGTGGCGATCAATGAAGCGGCGGTCACCGGTGCGGTCGGATCGAGCCGCATGTCGAGCGGGCCATCATGGAGGAAGGAGAAGCCCCTTGCGGCGTCGTCCACCTGGTTGGACGAGAAGCCCAGATCGGCAATGACGACGTTGGCGGCCAGCCCCGCCGCCTTCAGGGCTTCGGGTGCCCTGACGAAGTTGCCCGTGCTGCTGTGATGGGGAATGCCTGCCTCGGTGAGCCGGCCAGCCGCAAAGGCGCGGTTCGTTTCGTCGAGGTCCAGGCCGACCACCGTGACGTGCTCGGCCGCCGATCCAAGTGCGAGCGCGTGCCCGCCGCGTCCGAGTGTGCAGTCAAGGACGACGTCCCCCGCGGCGGGCTGCAGAAGCTCGCACGTCTCTGCCAGGAGGACTGGCTCGTGACCGATATGCTCGCTGCTCACATGCCCAGCAGGAGCCGCTCGGGCGACTCAATGCACTCCTTGACGTGAACGAGAAAGCCGACGGCCTCGGCGCCATCGACAATCCTGTGGTCGTACGACACGGCGAGGTACATCATGGGCCGCAACACGATGCTGCCTGGGTGGTCCGGGTCTTCGACGGCCCGCTTCATGATTCGGTGCAGTCCAAGGATGCCGGATTGAGGCGGATTCAGGATGGGCGTGGACATCATCGACCCGTACACGCCCCCGTTGCTGATCGTGAACGTGCCGCCCATCATGTCCTCGAGGCCGAGACGCCCGGCCCTTGCCTCGCCTGCGAGCCGGGCGATCTCGCCCTCGGTCTCGGCGAAACTCAACCGGTCCGCATTGCGAACGACCGGTACAACAAGCCCCCGGTCCGTGCCAACTGCGACGGACAGGTCGACGTACTCGTGAAACTCGACTTCGTCTCCGTCGATCCAGGCGTTGACGGCTGGGAAGGCCTGGAGTCCCGACACGACCGCCTTGGCGAAGAAACTCATGAAGCCGAGTTTGACGCCGAAGCGGTCGTTGAAATCCTCTTTGTGGGCGGCGCGGAGCCTGATCACTTCGCTCATGTCCGCTTCGTTGAATGTGGTCAGCATCGCGGCCGTCTGCTGGGCCTGCACGAGCCGGTCGGCGATGCGTCTACGCAGTGGCGACATTCGCTCGCGGCGAACCCCTCGCATCGCGATGCCCGTTTCGACTGGCGGCGGAGCGGTGGGGGGCTCGCTGGCCGCAGCTGGCGACTGAGCGAGCACATCCGACTTCATGACGCGACCGGCGGGGCCGGTTCCCTCCACCTGCGACAGCTCGACGCCACTCGCCCTGGCGAGATGCCGTGCCATGGGGGTGGCCCGCGGGTCCGCGTGGGAGGCGTCGTGGAGTGATGCGGCCGTTTCGGTGGCGACTTCCACTCGGGTCGCCGGAACCGGTTCCGTCGGCTTCGCGGCGGTTGGTCTGGCTGCGTCGGTGTCGATGGTTCCGATGGGGGCGCCGATGGGCAGGTCCGCGCCCTCGGGCTGCGTAATGTGCACCACGCCGGCTGCGGGCGAGGGGAGTTCCTGCGTGACTTTGTCGGACTCCAATTCCACAAGGGGCGCGTCGCGGTCGACCCATTCACCTTCGGCGCAGAGCCATCGGCCAACCCGCACCTCCGTAATCGACTCTCCGAGGCTCGGAATCAGGATGTCCGTGCTCATGCCTTGTGCTCCAGCGATTCAGATGCCGTCCACGAACCGGTTTGCAGTGCTTCGTCGAGCACCGCGGTCTGTTCAACACGATGCAGTTTCGCAGACCCGACCGCTGGCGACGCGTTGGCGGGCCGGCTTGCAACGTCGAGCCGCATCGAGAACGTGTCTCGAAAGGTGTCGGCGATCCACGTCCAGGCACCTGCGTTGTGTGGCTCTTCCTGTACCCAGAGATGCTCGTTTGCGACCGCGTATCGGTTCAGAATCGCCGCCACTTCCGCATGCGGGAAGGGGTACAACTGCTCAATCCTGACAATCGCGGTCGCAGAGGTGCTGGGTTGCGCTGACCGGTGGGTGATCAGGTCCCAGCCGATCTTGCCAGCGCAGAAGAGCACCCGTGTGACGGTTGTCGGGTCCGGGGCGGCAGGATCGTCGAGGACTGTTCGAAATGCCCCGCTCGTGAAGTCCGAAACGCGGCTCACGGCCTGCTTGTGGCGCAGCAGACTCTTCGGTGTGAGCACAATGAGCGGCTTGCGGAAGGGACGGCGCATCTGACGGCGGAGCAAGTGAAACATCTGAGCTGGCGTCGAGGGGACCACTACTTCCATGTTGTCGTCGGCGCACAGTTGCAGAAACCGCTCGAGGCGGGCGGAAGAGTGCTCCGGTCCCATGCCCTCGTAGCCGTGTGGCAGCAGGCACACCAGCCCGCTGTGCCGCTTCCACTTTCGTTCGGCAGAAGCGATGAACTGATCAAAGTAGACCTGCCCCACATTTGCGAAGTCGCCGAATTGGGCCTCCCAGACGACGAGCATGTTGGGGTCGCCCAGCGAGTAGCCGTACTCAAACCCGATGCAGGCGGATTCAGTCACGGGCGAGTTGTGGATGCACATCCTGGACTGGCCGGTGTCAATGTGGTCGAGGGGGGACCAGAGTTCGCCGCGCTCGGCATCAAACAGAACGGCATGCCGGTGACTGAAGGTGCCTCGCTGGCAGTCTTCGCCGGTCAGTCTGATGGGGTACCCGTCCAGCAGCAGGCTGCCGTACGCGAGCAACTCGCCCATGGCCCAGTCAAGTGGTTGGTCGTCCCGGACTGCGGCGCCTCGTTGGGCCAGCACCCTTGCGAGTTTCGGGTGCGGCGTGAATCCTTCGGGCACTCGCTGCAACGCGGACGCGATGCGTTCGAGTTCCGGCAGCGGAATGGATGTGTCGACGGTCTCGGCTGCCCAGGCCTTCTCAAAGCCGGCCCAGGTTGACCGGTCGTCGAAGGCGGGTGGTGTCGGGCGAACCGGTTGGTTGCGGATGCGCTGCTGCGCTTCGTCCATGACGGTCAGAAGGTGTTGCTCGGCCTGCTCAGCCTCTGACGGCTCAATGACTCCGTCCGCAGCGAGCCTGGCCGCGTACTGCTCAACGATGGCGGGCTGCTCCCTGACAGCCTGGTACATGGCGGGGTTGGTGAAGGCCGGTTCGTCTGTTTCGTTGTGGCCATACCGACGCCAGCCCCAGAGATCGATCGCGACGTCCCGACCGAACGCCTGCCTCCACTCGACGGCGAGGCGGGCCGCTCGGACGCACTGGTCCGGGTCGGCCGCGTTGACGTGCAGGATTGGAATGTCCTGGCCTCGGAGCACGTCCGTGCAGTACACGCTCGTGAACGCTTCCTCGTGCTCTGCAGTGAAGCCGATCTGATTATTGACGACGATGTGGATGGAGCCCCCGACGTCGTAGGGCGGCAGCCCCGCCATGTTGGCAAGTTCCTGAACGACGCCCTGTCCCGGAAGGGCGGCATCGCCGTGAATGAGCACCGGAAGGCACCGGCTGCGATTGGTATCACCACGAAGGCGTTGCTTGGCGCGGACGCGGCCGAGTACGACGGGGTGACCCCACTCCAGATGCGACGGATTGGACGCCATGGTGACGTGCATGGGGCGGTCGCTGCTCGTCAGGATGTTCGAGCTGTAGCCGCGGTGATACTTCACGTCGCCGCCGCTTTCGACGAAGTCCTCGGTCCACGCTTCCTCGAACTCGGTGAAGAGCTGGTCGTAGGACTTCTCGAGGATGTTCACCAGGACATTGACGCGGCCGCGGTGCGCCATGCCGAACGCGACTTCCGCCACATCGTCGCGTGCCGCAGAGTCCAGCATCTCCGCGATCATTGGGATGAGCGTCTCGCAGCCT
>CAZMPA010000034.1:13161-13701 GCA_964567915.1 uncultured Isosphaeraceae bacterium
GAACCACTTGCTTCCCACGTAGCGACGCATCAGTAAACGCTCAAGACCCGTCGCCCGCTGGAGCCCGTGGAGAATTCTCTTTCGCGACTCGGCCGACAAAGGCCGCGTCCGCTCCGGGCACTCAATGCGCTCCCGCCACCACACGCGTTGGCGGTCACAACGAATGTGCTCGGACTCGATGCCGAGCGAACCACACCAGGCTTCCCGAAGACGGTGCGTGATGGCCTGCAGGGTGGCCGGTCCCTCCATCGGAAGGTCCCCCGGGTTGAACACCTTGGTCTCGTCCGCGGGATCAAAGCCGAATGTTTCGACTGGAGGGCACGGCCTCGGCAGCGGCCGGAGCCCCAAGGGGTCGAGGTCGGCGGCGAGGTGGCCGAACCGCCGGTGGTCGTCGATGAGCCGGTCGATGCCGGGCGATGCCGCAGGCTCGGCCTCGTGTGACGCGCCAAGTTCAAAGCCCGCGAAGAAGTGTCGCCACGACTCGGGTACCGAGCGTGGGTCGGCCATCCACCGCTGCTGCATGTCGGCGACCCACGACGC
>CAZMPA010000035.1:0-13618 GCA_964567915.1 uncultured Isosphaeraceae bacterium
CGGGCCGATGAGCCGGGGGGGTATGATCGGGATCGCGAGGGCGGAACAGGCTCACTTGAGCCCCGCCGCGAGAAAGCGCATGGCGGGCACGATACCACCAGCACGAATCCTGCTCCTTCGACCCAGCGCTTTGGGTGATGTCTGCCGGACCGTACCCGTCCTTGCGAGCCTGCGGGCGGCGTGGCCGGAAGCGGAGATTCACTGGGTGGTTCAAGAGGAGTTTGCCCCGGCGGTCCGCTCGCATCCAGCCCTGACCAGTGTCATACCATTCCCGCGTGAGGCTTTTCGGGATTGTTGGCGTCGTCCGGGCCAATGGGGGCGTGCGATCGGATGGTTTCGATCGCTCAGACGCGGAGGCTGGGATCTTGCGATCGATTGTCAGGGCCTTGCCCGAACCGGTCTGATGTTGCGAGCCTCCGGCGCGACAACCCGCGTGGCCGACCGCGGCGCCAGGGAGGGGGCATGGCTGGCTGGATCCAGGCGTGTGCGTGTCCCTGGCCCGATCCATGAAGTGGACCGCATGCTTGCGCTCTCTGAGGCCGCCGGCGCGCCGACGGTCGTTGACCCGCGGCTCTACGTCAGCGATGAAGATCGCGGCTGGTGGGCAGGGGAGCATGACGATGCGGTCTACGCGGTTCTGGCGACGACAAGCCGGTGGCGGAGCAAGGCGTGGCCTGCGGCGCACTGGGTAATGCTTGCCGAGGAACTTGTGAGGCGGGGCGATGTGGATCGCATCGTGTTGCCAGGCAGTCCTCCTGAGCGTGAGCACGTGACGCCCATTGCCGACGCGATGCGGGCGAAGGGTCTCAGTGTGCTGGATGTGGCGGGCCGAACGAGCATTGGGCAACTCATGGCCATCGTGCAGGGGGCCGAGCTGACGGTTTCCAACGACTCGGCGGCCCTGCATATGGCCGTTGGGCTCGGGCGAAAGTTTTTGGGTCTGTTCGGCCCGACGGATCCGAGCGTGGTCGGGCCGTGGCGGCACCCCGGGGCGGCCATTCGGGCCCCGCTCGAACCCGGATCGCGTCCGCACTATCGCGACGACACCATCGGCGACTCCATCATGCGGCGATTGACCGTGTCCGCAGTGCTTGAGCGATTGGACCGCAACGCCGCGGATCATTCATGAGCGGCCCGCCGATCGTGCTTGCGAGTCGGTCACCACGCCGCGCGGCCCTGCTTTCGGAAGCAGGCTGGGACGTCCGGGTCCACACCGCACCTGTCGATGACGGCGAACTCCACGAGGGACCGGTATCGCCGGCGGATTGGACGATGGCGCTGGCCTGGCTCAAGGCTCGGGCGGTGCAGGACAGTTTGCGAGGCTCGGAAGCCGCTGCGTGGCCAATCGTCGGCGGCGACACCGTATGCGAGCACGAGGGTGTCATGCTTGGTCAACCCGCAGACGAAACGGACGCCGCTGGCATGATTCGTGGCATGCGGGGGGCGAGCCATACTGTCTGGACGGGCGTCTGCGTGCTGCTTCCGGGTCAGACTCGCAGGATGGGTGTTGACAGTGCTCACGTGCATGTAGGCGAGCTCTCTGATGAAGCGGTCGACGCTTACGTCGCGTCGGGAGCCTGGCGGGGCAAGGCGGGCGGTTACAACCTGTCCGATCGGATCGACGCCGGGTGGCCCATCACCTACGAGGGGCTCGCATCGACGATCATGGGAATGCCCGTGCCGCTCCTTCGCCGTCTGCTTGGAGATGATGCCTGATGACCGCGCTGCTCAGACCTGCTGCCATGATGTACGGCGCGGTCGTTGCGATGCGGAACCGCCGCTTCGACCGAGGCCGTGGTGTCGTGCAGACAGGGCTGCCTGTGATATCCGTTGGCAACATCAGCGTCGGTGGGACGGGCAAGACGCCGATGGTGCAGTGGATCACGTCGGCCCTGCTTGCGGGCGGCCGCCATCCAGCGATCGCCCTGCGAGGGTATGGGGCAAGTACTTCGCAACCATCGGACGAGGCGATGGAGCACGCTGCGGCGTGTGAAGGAGTTCCGGTTCTCGTGAACCCCGACCGCGTCGCCTCCATTGCAACGATGCGCACATCGCATGTCGACTGCGACGTTGTGGTGCTCGACGACGGCTTTCAACACCGCCGCGTCGCTCGCGACATGGACCTGGTGCTGATAGATGCCAGACAGGACCTGACCAAGGCGAGGCTCCTGCCGGAAGGCCGGCTCCGGGAGCCGCTCTCGTCGCTGGCCCGGGCGACCGACGTCGTGTTGACCCATGCCGGCGATGCGGCGGAGGCGACCGCCCAACTGGTCGAGCGGGTCGCGGGCAAACCTCCTGTGGCGCAGTGCCGGCACGGGTGGGCGGCCGTGACGTCATACGGTCCGGACGGCGCGTGTACCGACTCGACCGCAGTGCTCGAAGGCTGCACGGTCCTCACGCGACTGGGCGTGGCGCATCCAGCGGGGATTCACAGTCAACTGCGTCAGATCGGCGCCGAGATCGCATTTGAACTGCCCGCGAGAGATCATGCGCCCATCGGCTCGGACGAACTCGAACGCATGTACGAGCACGCCGCCGGTGTCGATGCCGTCTTCGTGACGAGCAAGGATTGGGTCAAACTGTCTCCACTGGTAGACTTGCAGCGGCTGGGCGTCCCCGTGCTCGTCCCGGAGCTGACCCTTGAGTTCACTGAGGGCGAGGACCGACTTCGGGAACGCGTGCTCGCGGCCGCGCATACGGAGATGACATGAGCGATCTCTTGACAGCATTGGCGGGATTCGGGCCGTTTCCGGTTCTGGTCGTCGGCGACTTCATGCTGGACGAGTTGGTGCACGGCGACGCCTCGCGGCTGAGTCCCGATGCGCCGGTTCCGGTGCTGACCGTCGACCGGATTGATCGGTCCGCGGGGGGTGCTTCCAATGTTGCGTCGTGCCTTGCGAGCCTCGGAGGGCTTGTGCGGTGCTGCGGCGTGCTTGGAGGCGACGGAGCGGGCGGCCATCTGCGGGCGGCCCTTGAGGCTGCCGGTTGCGGAACGGATGATCTCGTCGAAGACGCGGACCGCCCGACTACGGTCAAACGGAATCTGGTTGGCCTCGCGCAGCACCGCCACCCCCAGAAGATGTTCCGGCTCGACATCGAGTCATCGGCGCCGATCGCGGAATCGACCATGGCCGCCATAGAGGCTCGGGTGCGGGCTGTCGTGCCGGAGATGGCCGCTGTCTGCATTGAGGACTACGGCAAGGGCGTCTGCACGCCGGACTTGTGCGCATTGATCATCAAAGCCGCTCGTGACGCTGGCGTTCCGGTGCTGGTGGATCCCGCCAACCGGGATTGCTACGAGCGGTACACGGGCGCGACTGTCATGACCCCCAACCGGACGGAAGCATCGCGGGTGTGCGCGTCGCTGCCGGGCTCGCCGGACGAGCCCGATGCGATGGCCGCTGCCCTTCTTGAGACCTGCAATCTGGACGCGGTCATCATCACGCTCGACCGACACGGCGCGGTGCTGCTTGAGCGAGGCGGCGAACCTGTGACGGTGCCTACGAAGCAGCGGGATGTGTACGACGTCACGGGAGCCGGTGACATGGTGCTCGCGGCCGTCGCCGCTGCGCGGGCGCACAGGGTGCCGTGGGTGGACGCCGTGGTGCTGGCCAATGCCGCGGCCGGCCTGGAGGTGGAGCAGTTCGGGGCGCACGCCATTCCACTCTCGGCCGTGACCCAGGAAGTGTTGCGAACACTGTCTCCGCAGGGCGGAAAGGTTCGCAGCAGGCGCGATCTTGAATTGGAGTTGGCGGCCCATCGCGATGCGGGCCACCGCATCGTGTTGACCAACGGTTGCTTTGACGTGATCCACGCCGGGCACGTCTCGTACCTCCGCGATGCCCGCGATGCGGGAGACGTATTGGTCGTTGCTGTGAACTGCGATGAACAGGTGGCGGCCATGAAGGGCGACGGGCGACCGGTCTACAACCTCGCGGACCGCATGGCGATTCTGTCTGAGTTGCAGTGCGTGAACTATGTGGTTTCTTTCGAGGAGCCGACCGCTCACGACCTGATCGAAGCCCTTCGCCCGGACTTGTACGTCAAGGGCGGCGACTACGGGCCGGAACAGATCAATGAGTACGACTTCGTACGCAGGCTCGGCATCGAGTGCCGGGTGCTCGCGCACCGGCCGGGGCTTGGAAGCAGCGACATCGTCGACCGCGTCAGGCGGAGTTGATCCAGGCGAGAATGGTCCGTTCCGCGACGGCTGGATCGGTCACGGGCGTGGGAAACGCGAGCCGCACGACGTCGAAGCGGTTCCGAACATCCAGGCCGGTCTCGCCGACGCCCACGACTCTGGGGCCTTCCGCGGTCAGTCCGAGCTGCGCCTGCATGGCCGCCAGCACGCCGCCTGCGTACTCCCGGTTGAGCAGGCCGCACAACCTTGGCTCAACCGCGGCCAGGGGGTTGGGCCGGACGAGCGATTCACCGTCCAGAATGGCGCCTCGGAATCGGGCCATGTCGATATCGAGCATTGCCCATCGCGGGTGCGGTGGGGTGCCGTGGTAGATCTTCCAGCGGTCGGAATTTGACTCGCCGCCACCGACGGCCTCGAATTCCTGCAGGGTGACCGAAAGCTCGAGTTGGGGCTCGCCCTCGTCCGGAATGGCCAGGGCGCAGTCCACGGCCTCCAGCATCTCGGCCGACACCGAGGCGGCGGGGCGGCCGTCCGGGGTGAGTACAAAGCGAATGGCCGTAGAGAGGTCGGCATGCCGCAATTCGCCGCGGCTCCACGCCTGAAGGGCACTCGCGGCCAGATCCGGGTAGCGTGAGAGGTGCTCGTCGGGGGGGCCTGAGGCGGTCATGGAGCAGAGCGTATCGAGAGACGGCTCCGGCAGCCGGCTCCGGGCCCTGTCTTTGGCAATCCGGGCACTGCAGGATCTCGGCATGGGTGCCGGCAAACCCCCGCCATGGGGGTGAGAATGGTGGTAGGATCCACGGGATGCCCGCGAAACCCGATTCGGCACGGATATCGTGGCGGAGAGGGCGCTTGCAGGCGTTCTCTGTGTATGTCGCATGTTCGATAAGCAAGCGCCGTGCCGTGGGAGTCGGCGCTTAGAGAACGGGGGCGTGCTCGGTGATTGCCGGGCGAGAGTGCGAGGCCCGTCGGGCCTGACAGGAGTGTGTTGTCGATGAGATTCCACCAGGGATTGATGGGTGCCGGGCTGGTGCTCGCAGTGGCTTCGGGTGTGGCTGCGGAGTACGTCTTGACGCCGGAAGCGACTCGAGAGATTCAGGATCTGCTCTCCTCGGGCGAGTGGGGCATCCGGACGAGTTGGCCGCTGGCTACAGATAACGACTATCGGGCGGCGGATCAGCCGGTTGAGTTCGTTCCGATCACCGTGCATGTCGTTCGGTTCGACAGTGGAACGGGCGGCATCGATCTGGCGCTCGTGGATCAGGCCATCGACGTGGCGAACGCCCAGTACAACGACCCCGATGTTGGGTACTTCGGCTATCGCTTCTACCGCAAGAATGTGCAGTTCATCGATAGCGATGAGTTTGCCTACTTCCACATGAGCTTTTACGGCGGCAACGAATTGGGCGCGCTCATTCAGGAGAACCCCATCGCCGGGACGGTCAACGCGTACTTCGTTCCGGAGTTTCAGTCGGACCGCCCCATCGCGGGCGTCTCAACGCTTCCTTACGGTCCGGGCGCCAAGGGCATGGTGCTCTCCAATACCGGAACGAGCGCGTTGCCCCACGAGATGGGCCACTATCTCGGGTTACTGCACACCTTTGAGTGGTCCGCGAACGGTGACGAATGTGCCTCCGGGGACGGGTGCGAATTCGGTGGCGATCTCATCTGCGAGACGCCGGCGGATCCAGGCACCGACTGGTGGGGCAACTTCAGAGCGGCGCCGCTGGCCTATTGCTTTCGGTGCGAGACCGACTTCGTCCATCCGTACGACCCGCAGGGGAACGACGGCAGAGGCGAGCTTGGCGAGGTGGACTGCCCCTGGGCCAACGTTGACTGCGACGATCGCGGCGCCGACTGCGGCACCGGGTATGCCCACTGCGAAGCAGACGATGGCGAGACGTGCATCCAGTACGAGCCGATGACCAACAACATCATGTCGTACTACGACCCGGGTGATCCGGCAACTTCGGCGTTCGTTGCCGAGCAGTTGAGCCTGATGCGAGCCACCCTCGAGTTTCGGTTCGCCGATCACGTGGAGTCGGACTTTGACTGCAATGAAAACGACCTTCCTGACTCATTCGAAATCGAGTCGCTCTGGTATCCCGACACCGTCGACTGCGACGCGAACGGCCGCCCGGACGAATGTGATATCGCCGCCAACCTGGCGCTGGATTGCGACTCTGATGGCCGGATCGATCATTGTCAGCTGAGCGGTGGCTACGCCACCGACTGCGACGGCAACGGCGAGTTGGACACGTGCGACATCGTTGATGACCCCAGCCAGGACTGCGACTACAACGGCCTCTTCGATACGTGCCAGATTCAGGAGGGCGATGGCACGGACTGCGATGGCAGCGGCCTGATGGATGCCTGCGAGGTTGCAGAGGATCCCTCCCTTGACTGTGACGGCAGTGGCCTCTTTGACATCTGTGAGATCAATATGGGGCTCGCAACCGACTGCGACGGCAGCGGCGTGCCCGACCACTGTGAACTGGCCGAGAATCCGGAACTCGACTGCAACGGCAATGGCGCCTATGACGCATGTGACATCACCGCCGGCCTGGACACGGACTGCGACGGCAACGGCCGGCTCGACGGCTGCGATCTTGTTGTGGATCCGGCAAGGGACTGTGACGGAGACGGCGTCCTCGACTCGTGCGCTATTGCGGCCGGCGACGTCGCTGATTGCGACGGAAGCGGGCTGCCCGACTCATGCGAGAACACGCTCGCGAGCGTGACGGACCGCCTGGTCGACGCCGATCCCGACTGGCACGCCTACCTCGGCACTTCGGCTTCCATCTATGGCGACATGGCGGTCGTCGGGAGCCCCGGTGACGATTCTGGCTCAGCACAGGGTGGCGCGGTCACCGTCTATCGGCGGCAGGGCCCGGGTATGTGGGCGGCGGAGACCGAACTTCTGGATGCCGCCTCGGCGAAAAACGACTTCATGGGCTCCGCAGTTGCTGCAGGAGACGGTGAAGTGTTCAGTGGTTCGCCCGGCGACAACAACGCCCAGGGGGCCGACGCAGGCGCTGTGATTGTGCACACATTCGACGGGAGCAGTTGGACACAGGGGGCAACGCTGTATGGCTCGGCCACCGACGTGGATGACGAGTTTGGCGCAGCCTTGTCGCTTGGCGGCGATCGGCTCGCAGTCGCCGCCCCGATGGGCGAGCCAACCGAAGCAATCGGCGAGGCTGGCATGGTGTACCTCTTCGACCGCTCTGGTGAGACCTGGGTAGAGCAGAGCATCCACGTTCACAGCGGAGGCGATGAGGGTGACGGCTTCGGGCGGTCCGTGGAATTGGACGGCGACACCTTGATCGTCGGCATGCCCGGCTACGACGGAGCGGCGCTCAATGCAGGTGGCGCGGTCATCATGGATCTCACCAGCGGCACCGGCGGCGGATCAGAAGCCACACTGGTGGATCCTGCCGCCAAGTCCCACGATGCATTCGGCACCAGCGTGTCGGTGCAGGGCGACTGGGCGGCTGTCGGATCGCCGCTGAGCAATCCTGCCGGTCCAACCGACTCCGGCTCCGTGTCCATCTTCAAGATGGACGGCGGATCATGGACATGGCACCAGACGCTCGTTGCCAGCGATGCCCATGCGGGTGATCGCTTCGGCAGCCAGGTCGCGCTGGACGGCGAGCGGCTCATGATCGGGTCCCCGTACGACGACGGCGTCGAGCCGATTCTGGGGAACTCCGGGCAGGTCTACACCTTCGTACTCGAAGGCGGTTCCTGGACCGAGTCCGGCGTCGTGCAGCCATACCAACGGGAGATCGGCCTGCAGTTCGGCCATGCGGTCGATGCGATGGGCGGGTTGTCCATCGTGGGCGCGCCCGGAGCGGTCGGCACGTTCGACGAAGTGGGCGCCGCCTTTGTGGTGATCCTGCTCGACTGCGACTTGAACGGCGAAGTGGACACGTGTGAGTTGGCTGACGGTGGAACTGATTGCGACCTCGACGGCGTGCTCGACTCGTGCGGCATTGCGATGGCGCTCGCGAGCGACTGCAACGGCAACGGGACGCCTGACTCATGCGACATCAGCGGCGATCCAGGGCTCGACTCGAACGGCAACGGCGTTCTCGACTCGTGCGAGGGGATTGCCGACCTCGCGGGCGGAGACGGTGTTGTCAATCTGGCGGACCTTATGGTCCTGATCAGCTTCTGGGGTACCACCAATGGCTCGGCCGATCTGGACGGCGACGGCATCGTCGGTGTCCGCGACCTGATCCTGCTGCTTGAGCAGTGGGGCACGGCTGGCTGAGCTTCGGCGAACCGTTCATTGCAACCAGCGTTCTTTGCCACGCCCCCTTTCGAGGGGGCGTGGTTGTTCTGCCGTGCTACCTTGCCGCGGTGGCACGCGTCATCGTCTCCATTGCGGTGCTCGATCAGGCAGCCGCGGTGGGTGCGGCGGCCACGGCGGCCGAGGCGCTGAGCCGGGGGGCTGATCTGATCGAGTGGAGGCTCGACGGATTGTCGCCTGGCTCGTGCGGCGACGACGTCCTGCAAACGCTGTTGGAGGTCGGGCCCTGTGTGGTCACGTTCAGAAGCGTCGAAGAGGGGGGGCTCTTTGAGGGTGGCGACGAGGATCTTGCCGGCTGGATGCACGCCGCCGCGGGTCAGAAGACCCTCCCGCGATGGATCGATGTCGAACACGTCCGTTGGACACGTTCCCAGCTCGTGCGGGATGCCGCTGCGCAGGCGCGGGAGGCCGGGGCCCGGCTGCTTTGCTCCACGCACGACTTCGCCGGACGCCCGGACGACCTGCTCCGCCGTGTTGCCGACATGAGCAGCGGCCCGTTCGATGCCGTGAAGGTCGTGTGGCGGGCCCGCTCGCTGCGGGACGTAGTCGATTGCCGTGACCTGCTGGCGCACGCCGCGATGCCAATGATCGCGCTGTGTATGGGGGAGGCGGGGCTCGCCACGCGGGTGCTGGCCGGCGCGTGGGGCGGCATGGCGACCTTTGCGGCGGCGAGCGACGCGGCGGCGACGGCGCCCGGGCAGCCGACGCTCGAAGCGCTCCTGAACCGCTATCGGTTCCGGTCACTCGGCCCGCAGACGCGGCTGTTCGGGCTGGTCGGCGATCCACTCGGCGAGAGCCCGGGCTTTGCCATGCACAACGCCGCCTTTGCCGCCGCGGGCGTCGATGCCGTCTACCTGCCCCTTCCAATTGCGGCGGGCTGGGAGTCATTCAAGGGGACGATGGCGACCCTCCTGGAGGCGCCGGATCTTCGGATGGGCGGTGTGTCGATCACGTTGCCGCACAAACTCGACGCGTTGCGATTCGCCCGCGAGCGTGGTGGCGACGTCTCGGCCATCGCAGAAGCGACCGGCGCAGTCAATACGCTGACAGTCTCTGACGGGCTGCACGCGGACAACACCGACGTCGCGGGCATCGTGGGCCCGCTCATCGCTGCGGGGGCGCAGCTCAATGGCGCCGCCGCCGCTGTCATCGGCGCTGGTGGTGTCGCTCGCGCGGCGGCAGCGGGGCTGCTGTCGCAGGGTGCCTCGGTCGATGTCTGGAACCGTTCGCCGGACCGGGCGGCATCACTTGTGGGGGATCTGCAAGCGGGCGGCGCCATCGCAGTGGGCCGGACGCCGCGACGATACGACGTCGCCGTGCAGTGCACGCCGGTCGGCATGGCCCACGGCGAGCACCCCGACGCATCGCCCCTTGGTGGGCTTGGCCTCGCCGCCGAGGATCTGCTTGGCAGCGACTCCGTGCTGCTTGAGACCATTTATGACCCGGAGCAGACGCCGCTCGTCGCCGACGCCCGCGCCATCGGGGCGACGGTCGTGACCGGCCGGCAGATGTGGCTTGCGCAGGCCGCCGCGCAGCAGCTTGCGTGGACGGGCGTTCGTCCGGAGGGATGGTGACGGGGGTTCGGCTCAGGCGTCGATGCGGCGTGAGACGGCGGCCATGGTGTCGCCGCCTGTTCGCTCGAGCACTGCGGCCGCGATCTCGAACGCCACGACGTTCTCCATGACGACGCTCGCTGCCGACACAGCGCACACATCACTGCGTTCATAGTCGCTTTGCTCGGCGTCGCCGGTCCGCAGGTCGACGCTCGGAAGGCCCTGAAGCAGGGTGCTGATCGGCTTCATCGCGCCGGTCACAACGACGGGCTGGCCGTTGGTCATGCCACCTTCGATGCCGCCGGCATGGTTTGTGGGCCGCGCATAGCCTCGGCGGCGAGTGTCGCGGGTTTCTGGGGCCGGCTGAATGGGATCGTGCACCTCCGAGCCCCACCGCTGCGAAACGCCGCGGCCAAGCCCGATTTCGACACTCTTGAAGGCTTGAATGCTCATCACCGCGCCGGCGATGCGGCCGTCGAGGCAGGCGGCCCGCGTCATGCAGGACCCCAGCCCAACCGGGCAGCCCACCACGTGCACGCGGCAGAGGCCGCCGACGGTGTCCTTGGTTTCCTTGGCGGCTCGGACGTGCGCTTCCATGGCAGACGTTGCGGGCTCATCCGGGCAGTACATCGACGATGCGTCGCGGGCTGCGCGGGCCTCTTCGAGCGTCGCCATGGACACGTCGATGTCAACGGTCACATCCCGCATGGCGGTGACGTATCCGAATGCATGGATGTCGAGTTCCCGCAGCAGGCAGTGCGCCAAGGCGCCGGCGGCTGTTCTTGCCGCAGTCTGCCGCGCACTGGCCCGCTCCAGCACATTGCGACAGTCGTCGGTGTCGTACTTGATGGCGCCTGCGAGGTCGGCGTGGCCAGGTCGAGGGCGATGCACCGGAGGTGTTTGTGTTTCGTCGTCGAGACGGCTGTCGCGGTTCGGCACCATGAGCGACACAGGTGCGCCGGTCGTCTGTGCGTGCCGCACACCGCCGAGCCACTGGACGTGATCGTCTTCGATCCGCTGCCGCCCGCCCCGACCGTAGCCACCCTGGCGGCGGCGGAGTTCGGCGTTGATGAATGCGGTGTCAATGGCCAACCCTGCGGGCAGCCCGGTGACGATGGCGACCCCTCCGGGGCCGTGAGATTCGCCGGCGGTGTGACAGGTGAGCATGGGTACGGCGGATGCTAGCGGGCTCGGCGAAGTGATCGCCAAAAGCGGGCGACCCGGGCCAGGCAGCTGGTCCGGGTTGTCCGGGATGGAAAGAGGAGCCAACGTGAGGCGGTTGAGAGGCCCGCCGAGCACTGCCTCCACTACGACGCTTGTGCCCCCGTGTGTGACGGTGGCGTGAGCCTATCAACCGGCAGGACCGTAAGTGTTTATGGAGTCAGGGGTTCTGAGGCGAGATCTTGTTCGCTTCGGGCGGCCTTGGGCCCCTCTGATCGGACTTCAAACACCAGTTCGCCATCTCTGGCGTCCACAACGACCGTGTCGTGCTCGGAAATCCCTCCAGAGAGCATCCGCATCGCAATCTCATTCTCGATCTGCTGCTGGATGACGCGTTTGAGCGGCCGGGCTCCGAACTGCGGGTCCCACCCAGCTTCCGCAAGCAGGTCGAGTGCGGATTCGCTCACGTCCAGAGAGAGGTCCCGCTCACGCATGCGGCCTCGCAGCAGATCCAGTTGGACCTCGACGATGCGCCGCAGTTGGGACGGGTTGAGGCCGTGGAAGACGATGGTCTCATCGATGCGGTTGAGCAGTTCCGGCCGCAACGCGTGCTTGAGCTGCTCCTTCATGGCCACTTCGATCTGCTCGTCCGTGTCGCCCCGCTCGCTCATCTCCAGAAGCCGGGCCGAGCCGATGTTGCTCGTCATCACGATGATTGTGTTGGTGAAGTCGACGGTACGCCCATGTCCGTCCGTGAGCCGGCCGTCATCGAGCACCTGCAGGAGCACATTGCTCACGTCCGGATGCGCCTTCTCCATTTCATCAAACAGCACGACGCAGTACGGACGCCGCCGCACGGCTTCGGTCAGCCGCCCGCCTTCTTCGTAGCCGACGTACCCGGGGGGCGCGCCGATGAGCCTGGCCACGGCGTGCTGTTCCATATACTCGCTCATGTCGATTCGGACGATTGCGTCTTCGGTGCTGAAGAGGAACTCTGCGAGTGACTTGCACAGCTCCGTCTTGCCGACGCCAGTGGGGCCGAGGAAGAGGAATGACCCGATTGGACGTGACGTCTCGCCGAGGCCGGCCCGATTTCTGCGAACCGCGTTACTGACCGCCGTGACGGCCTCGTCCTGACCGACGACACGCTTCTCAAGATCGGCCTCCATGTGCATCAGTCGGTCACGCTCACCTTCCACGAGCCTTGACGCCGGGATACCGGTCCATCGCCCGACCACCTCTGCGATCATCTCCGAGTCAACTTCCTCGCGGACGAGGTTTCGGCCCTCCTGTTGCCTGGCGTCGAGCTTGCGTTCGGCGTCGCCGAGCCGCTCCTGGAGGTCTGGGATTTCACCGTACTGAATCCGCGCGGCTGCCTCGAGGTCGCCTCGTCGCTGCGCCTGTTCGAGTTCCACCTGTGCAGCGTCGATGCGTTCCTTGACGGCGCTGACTTCGTCCAGCTCGGACTTCTCGACTTCCCACTGTGCGGTGACCGACTGGTTTCGTTCTTCGAGGTCCGCCAGTTCGGCTTCGATCGCCTCTCGCCGGGCCTTCGATGCGTCATCCTTCTCCTTGCGAAGCGCTTCCCGCTCGATCTCGAGCTGCATGATGCGTCGCCGCAGCTCATCAAGTTCCGCCGGCATCGAGTCGTTCTCGATGCGAAGCCGCGACGCCGCTTCGTCGAGCAGGTCAATCGCCTTGTCAGGGAGGAAGCGGTCGGAGATGTACCGATTTGAGAGTGTCGCCGCGGCCACGAGCGCTGCGTCCTGGATGCGAATGCCGTGGTGGGCTTCGTAGCGGCCCTTGAGCCCGCGCAAGATGGCGACCGTGTCCTCGACACTCGGTTCCTGCACGAACACGGGCTGGAAACGCCGCTCGAACGCCGCGTCCTTCTCGATGTGCTGCCTGTATTCGTCCAGGGTCGTTGCGCCAATGCAGCGGAGCTCACCTCGGGCGAGCGCCGGCTTGAGGAGGTTGCCGGCGCCAACTGCGCCTTCGGCCTGCCCGGCGCCCACAATGGTGTGCAGCTCGTCAATGAAGAGCACGATGCGGCCTTCGGCGGCCATGACCTCGCGAAGCACCGACTTCAATCGGTCCTCGAATTCGCCGCGGAACTTGGCGCCGGCGAGCAGTTGTCCGACATCGAGCGACATGATCCTGGCGGAACGGAGCGAGGCAGGGCAATCGCGATTGACGATCCGCTGAGCGAGCCCTTCGGCGATGGCCGTCTTGCCGACGCCGGGCTCTCCGATGAGGACAGGGTTGTTCTTCGTCCGCCGGCTGAGCACCTGCATGCAGCGGCGGATTTCCTCGTCGCGGCCGATGACGGGGTCGAGTTTGCCCGCTTGCGCCATGGCCGTCAGGTCGATGGCGTACTTGGCGAGTGCCTCGAAGCCCGACTCGGCTTCGGGGTCGTCGATGGAGTCAATGCCTGATGCGGCACGGAGT
>CAZMPA010000036.1:0-13500 GCA_964567915.1 uncultured Isosphaeraceae bacterium
CACTTCCCCCCTGGCTGGCTGCGCCAGCCTGTCCCCCCGCAAGCGGGGGGACGGATGCGCCGTCAGTCCACTCGCTTCCAGACCGACTTGGTCTCGTCCGACGAGGGCATGCCAGGCCGCCCCTTCCAGTCGGGATTGCGGAAGCAGTAGAGCACGAGCGGCGCCCCGACGAGACACACAAACGTCGCGATGAGCGGAATGGTGAACCACTCCCAACCCATGGCCATGTCCTTCGTCGATGGTGGCCAGAACATGATGACAATGCCGCACACCGCCGCCAGGCCCCCACCGCCAGCGACGATCCACAGACCAAATCGGCCACCAGGGATCACAAACGCCCGATGCACATCGGGCTGCGCAATCCGCAGCACGATGACCGAGATGAACATCAGCAGGTACATCACCAGATAGACCTGCGCAGACGCAATCGTCAGGAAGTAGAACACCCGATTGAGATCAAGAAAGAGCATGAGCAGGCACAAGACCGACACGATGACAGCCTGCAGAAGCATGACGTTTTTCGGCGCGCCGCCCTCGGTCGTTTTCTGAAACACGGGCGGGACCAATCCGTCATCCGCAGCTACTCGCAACGACTCGGTCGGCCCGATGACCCACACCATGATGTGCCCAACCATGCCCGCAAGGGCCAGCACCGCGAGCAGCCGCACAATCCACCCAACGCCCATGGGATCCAACACCTGCGAGAACACCTGGAGTGTGCCGGCAGCGAGATTGATCTCCGCAATCGGAACAAGGACCGCCACGCTGAGTGCGCCCAACACAGAAATGCCAAGCACGAGAAGTCCGGAGAACAGGAGCGAGCGAGGAATGGACCGCTGGGGATCGGTGACGTGCCTGAAGTGCACGGCATTGACTTCAAGCCCGGACAAGAAGGAGAAGATTGCGGCAATACCGACGATCTCACCAATCGAATTGATCTGCGGAACCAAGCCACCCCACTCGAGTGGAATCGCAGATTCTCTCCCGGACCCAATCCACCACGCCGCAAGCGCAATGGCAAGGCCGACCGGCAACAGCGTGCCCAGATACAGAAAGGCCGTCGTCAGCCATCCACTGAAGTGCAACCCCCGAAAGTTGACCAGTGTCGCCGCCCAGAACACAGACAGGCTCACAGCCACCATGAACCAGCCAACGTCTTGCAGTGTGGGATCAACCGCATACGCAACCGACACCGCGCACACCGCGAGTACGGTTGGATACCAGATCAGGATCTGCAGCCACTGGCACCAGATACCGACAAACGCCCATCGCTCGCCGAGCGCCTCTCTGATCCAGCGGTACACCCCTCCGTCATGCGGCCACCCGACGCCAAGTTCCGCAGCGACCAAGCCGACCGGCAGGAAGAAGATGAGTGTGAAGACCGCGTAATAGAGAATCAGCGAAAGGCCAAAGGAACCGACTTCGGGCAGACCCTCCAGACCCACGACCACCGCCGTGTTCATCATCGCCAGAACAAAGAGCGAGATTGACTTTCCGGGCTTTCCTCCGCCGTGCATGGCACGCACGGTAGCCGAATCGGCGCCTTAGCAGCCGGCGGCGATGGCCGCAGCACGCGACCGGACCTGCCGGACCATTCCATGAAGCCCGTTGCTGCGCGTTGGGCTCAGGTGCTCGTGAAGCCGGAGGCCCTCAAAGAGCCCGTCCAGGTCAAAGTCGATGATGCCCCGCGGGGCCCTTCCGTCAAGCGCGCAGACGACGATCGCCGCGAGTCCCTTGACGAGTTGACTGTCACTGTCAGCCGCCATCCTGATGGAAGCCCCATCTTCCTTCAAGACCACCCAGACGGCGCTCTGGCAGCCATGTACGAGATTGGCATCCGTCCGGTCAGATTCCGCAAGCGGCGGCAGTTTCTCACCTAGGTCCATGATGTACCGGTACCGGTCTTCCCAGTCCTCGAGAAAGGCAAACGCCTCCTCAACCTCTTCGAGCCGAGGGAGTGAAGCTGGCATCCTCAGGCGCCCCTCGGACGAAATGCGTCGCAAACGTCTGCATGCGTCTCAATCCGCGGGCCATCGATCAGATCCACGCAGTACGGAACCGCCGCGAACACGGCATTCAGGCAATCTGCAACGGCCGAGGGATTCCCGGGCAGGTTGATGATGAGTGATCCCCCTCTTGTCCCAGCCACTTGCCTCGACAGAATCGCAGTGGGCACGACCTGCAGGGACGCGGTCCGCATCAACTCGCCAAACCCGGGCAGCAGTCGGTCACACACTGCTTCGGTGGCCTCAGGCGTCACGTCTCTGGCGGCCGGGCCAGTGCCGCCCGTTGTCAGCACCAGCGGGCAGCCCTGGGCATCACACAGATCGATGAGTGCCGCCTCAATCTCGTCCCGCTCGTCGGGCACGATCGCCGGCACGGCCGACCAGGGCGACGCGATCGCCTCCTGCAGCCAGGCCTGCACAGCAGGTCCGCCGCGGTCTTCGTAGACGCCCGCCGCCGCCCGGTCCGAGACCGTCAAAATGCCAATCAAAGTCGCCACGGCCCCGAAGATACCACGGGGCCGCAATGAAAGAAGCGGGACGGTGCCGTGGCACCGCCCCGCTTCCGCGGAGTCAACAGGAAGAGTTCAGCAGCTCGTGCCGAACGCCTCAAGAACAAGCAGGATGTCATCGACTGTGTAATCGGTGCCAAAGCCGGCAACTGCCTCAAGGACGTCGTTGACGTTGACGACACCGTCGCCTGTGAGGTCGCCGGGGCACGGCTCCTCGTCGCAGTACTTGGCCGAAATGCCAACTGCATCCACAGCCGCTTCGACGACCGAGCCGTCATTGAGATCCGACACGGTAAACCGAACCCTGAACGCGTCCGTGGGAAGCACGCCCGAGATCGCCTCGATGTCCCATTCCTTGTTGAACCAGCCGCCATCAACCTCGCCGCCGGTCGGTCCGACCGTCTCAAGATTGACCCAGGAGGCCCCGCCATCGTCACTGACGTCGACGACGAATACGTCATTCATCGGGTCAGCGCCGCCGCATGAGTTGCCGTTGCTGTACCAGCGGGCGTAACTCAGCACGCCACCGGTGGAGGCATCCATATCCGGGCTGGTCAGCGTGGTGGACCCGTCGTCCACGTCCTCGTCGACACCGTTTCCGGACACGTAGCACATGCCGGAGCCATCGGCGTCGGTGGGTGCGTCACAGCGGCCACCGTTGCTGCCCGAAGGCGTCGCCCGTTCCCAGTTTCCGGTGCCGGCGCCGGCGTACACGGTCCAACCCTGATCGGTGTTGAAGTCGTCCTCAAAGGCGACATCGATGCCGCTCCATGCTTCGGCGGACCAGGTGTCGGTCGGGGCGTTGTAGGGGCTGACGACGAGGTCACCCTCGACGCTCGCAACGGAGATGTACCAACTCACCGCAGCGCCACAATCAAATGACGGGAACGTGCCGACCATGCCGCCGGGAATGTCCACCATTGCAGCTTCGCCGGAGGTTCCGCTTGCGGCCCAGTGCAGTACACCGGATCCGCCCTGAGGCGCGACATTGCCTCCAATGGCAATCTCGATCTGGGTCCCACCGTTCGGGTCCACCCAGGCGGGCCGCCCATTCGGATAGTCAACCGTCAGGCTCACCGTCTCGAGCGCCGCTTCGACACATGCAACTGCGTCGATGAGGCCGTACCCGAAGTCATTGTCCTTGCCGGACGACCCCATGTCGGTGGCGGTGTCGTAAATGATCTGCTTGACCTGCTCGCCGCTGAGATCCGGGTTTGCCGAGATCATCAGGGCCATCACGCCGTTGACGTGCGGAGACGCCATCGAGGTGCCGTCGTAACTGGAGTAGCCTCCCGGGACGCTGGAACGCGTTGAGACGCCCGGCGCCGCGATGTCCGGTTTGATCGCGGATGCCCCACTCGACGTGCAGTACGTCGGTCCACGCGAAGAGAAACTCGCGATGGAGTTTCCGTTGTAGGGATCCGTCGCGGCCACCGCCATGTTGCGGAAGTCGTCGAGGGCCCGGTCGCCCGGACGTCGCAGCCCGGAGCTGCCTTCGTTGCCGGCTGAGAAGAGCACGATGACGCCGGCCGCCTCACAGTTGTCGATGAATGACCAGAATGTCTGGTCACACTCCGGGTAGCCGTGAGCGGTCACGAGTCCCCACGAGTTCGAGTTCGTGTGGGGGACATCGAAGCTGCTCAGAGGATTGCCGTCCGGGTTCGCAAACCATTGAAACGACAGGATTGCGTCTGAAACCGTCTGCGAAATGGAAGCGCGGTCGATGGGGGCCGCAGCGATCCACTCCGCGCCGGGCGCCACACCAATCTCGTCGCCTGGCGCGCCGCCGCAGACCGTACCCATGGTGTGCGTACCGTGTGATCCGCTGTCAAAGGGGAAGTTGTGGTTGCCGGTGTACGGGTCGTAGAACGCCCACTCCGGGTGCCCGTCGTAGAGCGGGTTGAGGCCGCGCCAGCGGGATGCAAGTGCCTCGTGCGAGCCGTGCACACCAGTGTCCATATTGGATACGACGACGCCCTGGCCGGTGTAGCCCATGGCCCAGACATCTGGCGCGCCAATCGCAACGAGGCCTTGCTCGGGCGCCCTGCTCGAGGAGGCGCCGTCCTCGTCGGGCTGCACCTTGGTGGGCTCGATCAATTCGATTTCGTAGTCCGGCGCCACCAGCGCGACGTCCGAACGGTCTGCGATCGCCTCGAGCGTTGCGGGCGTCGCCTCGACGGCCAGGACGCTCGTGATCCAGAACGGCGTAACCGAACTGACGGCCGACGCCGGCTGTGTGTCCAGCCAGGCCAGGAGGTCCTGCTGGCCAAATGCGGCTGCATCCTGAAGTGCTGTGATGATGACCCCGTTGCGATCACGCCGCGGTACGCGGTCATCAAGCATCTGTCGGCTCATCGCCTGCGTGTCGGCCTGATGTGACAGGTAGACCAAGGCCCCCACGTGGTCCGTGGTCCCCACCTCCGCCATCTGGGCGGACAGGCTCGGTTCAAGATCACCGGCTGCGACGACAGACGTCGTAGCCAGCACCGTCAGCGCTGCTCGAAACATGGAAGCGATCTCCTCTGAATCCCACCCTTGTGTGCCTCACTGTACCCTGTAGGGCCGAGAATCCTAGGCCCATCCGAGCCGTTTTGTCCCCTGGAAGGGGTCTTGCCAGCCGTGCCCAGCCACCTACAGATCCGCCTTGCGGGCGCCGCGGGCGAAGTGACAGGCTCCTGCACCATCGTTGAGGCCGGCTCCAGACGCGTCCTGGTCGATCTGGGGCTGATTCAGGGCCGATCAGACGCGGCAGAGGCCAACGCAATCCTGCCCCTGGACCGGCTGGATTGGCTGGATGCCGTGGTGGTCACCCACGCCCATGCCGACCACTGCGGCCGCCTGCCGATGTTGCCAAGAGCCGGCTACCGCGGCCCCATTCTGACGAGCCCGGAAACGGCCGAACTGCTGCCACTAATCCTGCACGCGTCTGCCCGATTGCAGCGCCGACTCGCCGACGAGGCCCGCCGCGGTGGCAAGCAGCCGCCTCCGATTCTGTTCGGCGGCGACGAGGTCGATCGTGTCTGCAGGCAGCTCGTCCCCGTCCCTGCAGGCTCGCCGCACCGGATTGCTGATGATCTGCACATCACCCTGCACCCGGTCGGGCATGTGCTGGGCGCGATGGCGGCTCACATCAGATCGGCGTCCGGCAGTGTGCTGGTTTCGGGCGACATCGGCCATCGCCACGGGCTGCCCCTTCCACCACCGCCACCGCCGCCGCAAGCCGACCTGGTGGTAATGGAGTGCACGCGGGGCGACGTTGAGGATCCCGCACAGCCGTGCCCAAGCGTGCAGCTCGCAGCCGTGCTCGCTCAAGCGAGGGTGGACAGACAGGTGATCGTTTGCCCGACATTTGCGCTCGGCCGGGCGCAGCAGCTGCTGTACCGGCTTGGCCAGTGCTCGCGGCGGGGCGAACTGGGCATGCCGGTCATGCTCGACTCGATGATTGCCTCCGTCACCGCGCCCATGCATGCCCGGCACCCGGCGCATCTGGCACCCGAAGCTCAAGCCCTGCTGGACCAGGGCATCGACCCGCTGGACTTCCCGGAACTCAAGCGATTGCGAAGTCGCCGCGCGGCCCGCGTCATCAAAGATCTGCAAGGGCCCGCACTCGTCCTGGCCGGCAGTGGATTCGGCGAGGGCGGTCCCATCGTCGAGCACCTGATTCGCTGGCTCCCCTCACGCAAGGGCCGAGTGCTGCTTGCCGGCTTCTGCATGCCAGGCACATTGACTGGGTTGCTTGCAAGCGATCCTCCCAGGGTGAAACTGCGAGGGCGGTGGACGCCCGTCGAAGCCCCCATTGATCGACTCCGCTGCTTCTCCGGGCACGCAGACGCGCCGCAATTGCAGGCATGGATTGAATCGCGGCCCGGACCGCGGCCCCCCGGCGTCTTTAATCAGGGGCACCCAGAACCACGCGCCGCATTTGCGGCGAGGCTGCGCGCCCGCGGCTCCCGCGTCCATACGCCGGAGCTGGGCGAGGCGATCGAGCCTTGACCCACCGCCGACCCGGCTGGCCGCTGATGGCTTTGCTCGCGGGCGCCCTGTGCATCTCTTTCGCTGCCCCGCTGACGAAACTCGCAGTGCAAGATGGCGGCGTGGGGTGGATTGCGTCGGCCTTCTGGCGCACGTCGTTGTCCACTCCAATCCTGATTGCATTGGTGCTCTGCATCTCAGGGGCCCGCAAGCAGGCGACATCTGCACTCGCTCACCGCCGGTTCATGCTGATTCTGCCCGGCGTCTTCTTCGCCTTTGACCTGCTGACGTGGCACATCTCATTCGCATGGACGACCGCGGCGAGCGCCACGCTGCTTGCAAACCTCGGAGTCGTCATCGTGGGCCTCGCCGGGTGGCTGTGGCTCAAGGAGCGGCTCGACGGCCGGTATCTGATCGGCGCGGTTGCGGCACTTGTTGGAGTGGTCTGGCTCGTACTGATTGCGAACAGTCCCGGCGACGCGCCCCATCGATTGCGAGGGGACCTCGTGGCCATGTCCACGGCAGTCTTTTATGCCGCTTACATCCTCTCCATCAAGCAGCTCAGGTCGGACACCGGCGCCGTGGTGCTCATGGCCGTCGCCGCCGCCGCATCGTCCGTTTTGCTCGGAGGGTGCATGCTTGCCTCTACTGAACCGATGCTCCCGACGGAGGGCGGCGGCTGGATCTGGCTGGTTCTGCTTGCCGTCGTGCCGCACTGTCTTGGACAGGGCCTGATCGTGCTTTCCCTCGCGGCGTTGCCGGCGTCCTTTGCGGCCGTCACACTGCTCGTCCAGCCGGTCGCAACCGCCGTCTGGGGATGGCTGATTCTGGGTGAAGCGCTGGGCACCGGGCAAGTGCTCGCCGGAGTTCTGGTCATCGCGGGCATCGTGCTGGCGCGGCTCGGCAGTGGTCGGTAGAGTCCCGGGATGACCGCAACACTTCGCACCATCGTGCTTCCACCGAGTTCGGATGTCCAGCCAGCGGGTCGCGGACTCGTCTTGTTGCACGGCTATGGGGCGAACGCCTCCGACCTGCTTCCCCTCCGCGACGCACTGGCCCCGGACTGGACCGCCGTCGCCATGGAGGCACCCATTGACCTCGGCCCGATGGGCATGCCGGGCGGTCGCGCCTGGTTTCACATCTCGCCGGACCTCCAGGGCGGGATCACGTACGACACCGAGGGAGCCAGAGAGGCCATGGCAATCCTTGCCCGTGAGATCCCGGCTGCGCTCGACGCTGCCGGGCTGCCTGCGGAGAATGCGGTGCTGCTCGGCTTCAGTCAGGGCGCGATGCTCGGTCACGGCCTGTTGCTGCATGAGCACATGCCGCTCGCAGGGCTTGCCGCATGCAGCGGACGCATGATCCCCGAGGTCTTCACCGACACATCCAGCACGCCCGAGGGGTTCCCGGTCTTTCTCTCGCACGGCACCCTCGATGACCTGATCCCGGTCTCGTCAGGCCATGCCATCCGCGACTTCTACGAGCAGCGAACACCGGCCGACGTGACGTGGTGCGAAGAGGGCATCGGACATGGCATTGGTCCGGCTCAGTCCCGCCAGTTGCGGTCGTGGGCGGCGAGCGTCTGACTCAGACGAGAACGAGGTAGCCAACGAGCACTGCAAAGACCACGATGATCGCGATCACGATCATCCACCAGCAGCCGAAGCCGCCCTCGTCCTGTTGTGCTGTCGTGTCTTCGGTCATGGTCTGAGGGCCCTCGCGTGTTGAAACCGGATGATGATGTCCGAGTGGAGCCACGTCAACCTGCCGGTGTATGATCGATCACTTCAAACCCATCGCCCAGGAGGTATACCATGTCATTCACGCTGCCCGACCTGCCCTACGCCTTCGACGCGCTCGAGCCGGCCATCGACGCCCGCACGATGGAGATTCACCACGACAAGCACCACGCCGGATATGTCGCCAAGTTGAATGCGGCGATCGAAGGACATGCCGACCTCGCCGAAATGTGCCCGGGGACGATCTGCAGCAACCTGAATTCGGTACCCGAAGACATTCGCACCGCCGTCCGCAACAACGGCGGCGGCCATTTCAACCACTCCGTCTTCTGGAAGGTCTTAGGCCCAGCGGGCGGCGAAGGACCGAGCGGCAACCTCGCTGAGGCCATCAACGCCGCGTTCGGAAGCGTCGACGAGATGAAGAAGCAGTTCGCCGCAGCCGCTGCGACCCGATTCGGATCGGGATGGGCCTGGTTGTGCCAGACCGACACCGGCCTGCAGATCTGCTCGACCGCCAATCAGGACAACCCACTCATGCCCATTGAAGGGCACTGCGGCGGCACGCCAATCCTCTGTCTGGACGTGTGGGAACACGCCTACTACCTGAACTATCAGAACCGCCGGCCCGACTACATCGATGCCTGGTGGGATGTCGTCAACTGGCAGGCGGTCGGCGAGCGGTTGGCCAAAACAGCCTGCTGCTGCGGCTCGTCCTGATTCCAAACCTGGTCAGCGGCGGCGGATGACTGCCCGCACGCACCCGAGCCGCCATGACGGCTGGGCCGGTGCCACGTAGCATGCTGGCGTGACGTCGGAACTGGTCTGGATGATTGCAGCAGGCGGCGCCCTCGGGGCGGCCCTCCGGTATCTCATCGGTCTCGCCCAGACCCGCGGCACCATGCTGCCAGGCTGGGCTGGGACTCTGATCGCCAACCTCGCCGGGTGCCTGCTGATTGGACTTGCTGCGGGCGTCTCCCCAGAAGACCCGTGGTCCAGCGCATTCGTGATGACCGGCGTCTGCGGCGCATTGACCACCTTCAGCAGCTTCGCGCTTGACCTTGCATTCCTGTGCATCACGCGAGCATGGGCTGAAGCGGTGACCTGCGTAGGCCTGTCCCTCGTCGGAGGCGTGGGACTGGTGCTGCTGGGCCTTCAGACCGCCGCCTGGCTGGGGTGGGCAGCATGAGTGGCGTCTGGACCATTCTCGCGGTTGGTGTGGGCGGCGCCATTGGCGCCCTGCTGCGCGGGCTCGCCGAATGGGCGGCCCCAACGGCCGGGCTTGCAACCTGGCTGGTCATTCTGGTGGTCAACCTCATCGGCTGCGGGCTCATGGGTTTCATGAGCGTCTGGCTCGCGTGCCGGCTCCGGCGAGACGGCACCACGCGCCTGGCAGCCCACCCGCGGTCTCACCTGCTGGCGGATCTCCCGGGCATGTTGACGGACGATCCAACCCTCCCCGCAGCCGAAATCGCTCGCTTCAACCGGCGGCTTCGCATCGAGAGCGGGCTGCTGATGACCGGGCTGCTCGGCGGCTTCACGACATTCAGTTCGTTCAGTCTTGATGTGGTGCACCTTGTGCAGACCCGCGCCTTCTTCGAGGCAGGGATCAACATGGCCGTGTCCATCGGTGGCGGCGTGATCGCTGTGCTGATTGGCCTGGAGGCGGGGCTCCGCTTCTTCGGCCGGCGCCGAGGGCAGACGCCATGAACCATCGCCACGTCGGTGCCGGGGTGACCGCCCTGCTGTGCGTGACGCTCGCAGCGTTCGCTGGCGATCCGATTCGCGGCGGCAGGCTCTGGGACACCTGGTGGCTGGAGCTGGGTGACCGTCCCCCCGCCGGGATGCATCCACACGCATCGGCCGACACACCTGCGGGATCCGAGTCGTTCCGATGCGTGCAGTGCCATGGGTGGACCGGTGACTCGGTGGCAGGCGTTGGCGCTGCGGCCTTCGGCAACGCCGTCGAGCACACGCACGGGCTGGGCGATCTGGGACTCGGCCAGGACGACATCGACGATCTCTACGCGTACGTCTCGGCATCGCACACATCCGCGGCGATGTGGCTCAATGCGGATGGCCAGTTCACCGGCGACCCGGTCACTGGAGCGAACCTCTTTCGCTCGGGTGGCGGCGGGCTGCAATGTGTGAGTTGTCACGGGACCGAAGGCACGTGGCTGAACTTCGGAACACCAGGAGCGCCGCAGTGGCTGGGGACCGTTGCCGGCGAAGATCCTGCTCGCCTGTTCCATCGCATTCAATTTGGCATGCCCGGCTCTGTGATGCCCGGGTGGCTTCGTACCGGCGGCGATGCGCAAGGCGCCGCCGATCTTGCTGCCTTCGCTCAGCAGCGGCTCCCCGCGACGCCTGCTGATCGGGCCACGCCCGCCGCCTATTCGGTCATCCCTGCCGAGGATCCCTCGTCCGGACTGCCGCCACCAATCACGTTGTCGCTTGCGGAGCCGCTTGGCGAGCAGCCGGTCGCCGGCGAGCATCCCCTGATCGCCCACGTGCTCCCGCGAGACGTCGACGGCGACGGCGTCATGGATGTCCTGGCGTGTGATGTGGCCCGCCAACAGGTGGTGCTGCTTCGACAGGAATCCGGCGGCCGGTTCACCGAACGGGCGATCGGCGGCCCGGTTCCGGCTCCCGTCCACCTCGACGCCGCAGACATGGATGGCGACGGCGACTTGGACATCGTGGTTTCCGACATGGGCGTCATGCTGCCCTCCAACGAGTCGATCGGCCGCGTGCTTGTGCTCGAACAGCAACCCGATCTGGACTTCGAGCCGCACGTGCTCGTCGACGGCATCCACCGCGTCACGGACGCCCGCGCCGGCGACCTTGACGGCGACGGTGACCTCGACCTCGCCGTGTCTCAATTCGGGTACGTCGAGGGCGAAGTTCGGTGGATGGAGAACCTCGGGAACTGGACGTTTCGGAGCCACCACCTCATGGATCGGTCGGGCGCCATTCATGGCCCGCTCGCTGATCTGGACGCGGACGGTGATCTGGACATCGTTGTGCTGTTCTCACAGGAATGGGAGACCGTGCAGGCCTTCATCAATGACGGCCACGGCACCTTCACGCCCATCGTCCTGCACGATGTGGCGGACCCGGACTTCTCAAGCAGCGGCATCGACGTGGGAGACATTGACGGCGACGGCGACGTCGACATCGCGTGGGCCAATGGCGACGCGTTCGTATCCGTTGGGTACCGACCACTGCCGAGCCACGGCGTGCAGTGGCTCGAAAACCTCGGGGACCACCAGTTTGCGTTTCATCGACTGGGGCACTTCGACGGGGCGTACGGGCCGACGATCGTCGACCTTGACGGGGACGGCGACATGGACATCGCCGCGGTGAGCGAGTTCGCGAGGTGGGCTGAAGGTTCGCCACCCGCCCTGCGATGGTGGGCACAGGACGAGCAGGGACGCTTTGCGGCGGCGGACCTGGACACAGACCCGACCCACCTGGTCACGCTCGCCGCAGCCGACCTGAACGCGGACGGGCGCTCGGATCTGATCGCAGGTGGCATGGCGCTGTATCCACCAATGGATCGTGTGCAACGCATCGCGTGGTGGCGGAACGAAGGACTTGGCGACCCGGTTGAGGTTCGCCCCGGCCCTTCGCCGCTTCCTCCATCCGTCGCCACGGCAGTCCAATCCGCTGCAACCCCGGGCCAGCGTGGCATGCTGCTGCACGCCAATGCAGCCGGGCCCTCTGCGGACGCCGACTACGCGGCCGCAGAATTGGCGGACCCACAGAATGCCCACTGGCCCTACTACCGCGGCCTGCTGGATCTTGAAGTCGGAGACGCGGCGGCGGCACTCGATCACTTCACTCGCGCTGCCACGCTCGATCCGTCCTATCCGACGCTTCAAGTCCGATTGGGCGAGCTCCACTTCGGACGCGGCGATCATTCCGCGGCCGAGATGGCCTGGGTGGCTGCGGGCGATGTGCCCGAGGCCATTGTGGGCCTGGCAACCGTGGCGGAAGCGCGGGGCGAGTGGGATCGGGTCGCGTCGCTGCTCGCGGAGCGCGACATTCCGCAGGCCGCGGCCCTCCGCGCCCGCGCCCAGCAGGCGATGGGCGTCGACACCGTGCCGCCAACCGCGGCGCTGGACATGGGCCTGCAACCGGAAGACCCATGGCAGGACGCGGTCCTCGAGCGGTGCATGCTTTCAGACCCACTGGTGAATCGCGCGCAGATTGCCTTCATCCGCGGCGACCTCGATGATGCAGAGCGGTGGCTGCGGCAAGCTGTCGACGTTGCCGGCGATGAGATCGACCCTCGGCTGGCCCTGGGCAATCTTCTCCTGACGCCTGCCCGCGCCACCCCCGCTTCCATTGCGGAAGCCCTGCTACTTCTCAACGCCGCTTACGCAGCCCGCCCGGGCGATATCGAAGTACGGTCACGCCGCGCCTGGGCGCTCTCGCTGGCGGGTCAAGCGGGCGAAGCCATGTCGGAGTGGATGGCCATCGTGCAGACGTTTCCACGGCACGCGCCATCGCTGTTTCATATCGGCCAGGCCCGCGCAGCGGCAGGCGACACAGCCGCGGCGCTCACGTATTTCAGGCGAGGCATCGCCGTCCCTCGCGATACCGCCTTCAGTTCGAGCTTTGAAGACCCGCTCCGGGCCCACTGGCTCACGCAATATGCTTCCGCCGCCAAGGCCGAGGGGCAGATTGATGAGGCGATCGGGGCATTTGGCGACGTCGCGCGAATCCTTCCGAACGATCCGGAGGCGCACTTTCGATATGGCAACATCCTGCTGAGCCGCAAGCGGTTTGACGAGGCGCTGACGCACCTGCAATTCGCCGCGCGGCATGGCGAACCATCGGGGCGGCGACACACCGCGGTCGGGTACGCGTTGCTGCAGTTGCAGCGGTATGGGGAGGCGGGGGCCGCCCTGCAGCAGGCCGTGGCGATGGAGCCATCATTCGCACTCGGGTGGTTTCATCTGGCATCGGCGGAGCTCAGGATGGGCAACCGATCTGCCGCCATCGAGGCGTTGGAGCAGGCCATTCGCATTCGCCCGGACTTTGCCAGAGCGCGGCGCGCGTTGGAGGCCCTGCGGTAACTGGGCAGATGCCCGCCACCTGCGCCGCAACAGACACGAGCAGGTGATCAGGAGACCGCAGGCGAAGACGCGTTCAGGCTTCCGTCTTCGCCCTCCTGCTCGCCTCTTCGCCTGCTCTATTGAAGAAGGCCGCCCTCCGGGCGGCCTTGTTCAATGGGCCATACTGGACTTGAACCAGTGACCTCTTGTGTGT
>CAZMPA010000037.1:0-7304 GCA_964567915.1 uncultured Isosphaeraceae bacterium
AGCCAGGTTCCGATGCCGGCGTCGTGCACGAGATGAAATATTTCTTCAAAGGCCGCGTCGCGATGTTCCCAATCGTTTCGCACATACCAGCGAGATCCGTCGATCGGTGTCTCCGATTCAAACAACGGCTGTGCCTCGATGTCGGGCTCATGACCGGGCAGGTGCGCCCCGGTCGGCATCATGAGCATGGCGCCGTTGTCCGCCATGGCATTGGCGACCGCGGACTTGTCCGATCCGTAGGCGGATCCGGGGACCTCGGTCAGGAAGAACTGCAGCAGATTGCGGGCTCGTGCGACGGCGATGTCTGGGACGCCAGCCATGGCGACAATTCGAATGAGCTTGCCGTTCGGGGCCTGCACACACGCCTGCTTGGTGAACCCCTGCTGCCGCAAATGGCGCTCGGATGCTGGAATCTCTATCAGGCTAAACGCCAGACCCCCGTCCGGTCGTGGCTTCGCATCCGCACCCGGCCCACTGGTGAGCAGTCCGAATCGCGTCATCTCCTCACGCGTCATCCAGTGGATGTCGTCGGGACCAGCCGCCTCGATCGTGAACCAATAGAAGGACTCCGGCAGGCCCATCTCCTCGCAGAAGTCGAGGTACATCTCGTGCGCCTCGTCGTCGCGATCCGTCGAATCACCCGCCTCCCCAAGGCCTCCCCAACTATGGACACCGATCATCGCGCCGTCTTCGGCAGTTCGACGCGCGCCCGCGCAGAACATGTCCACGCCGCCCGATGCGATCTCCCCGTCGGCCGGCACATGCGTCGCAAGGCCGTGCTTGCGAATCATGCGGCAGGCCCGCAGACTTGAATCGTCATCCACCGATCCCGGAACATCTGCAAGGACGAGCGTGTCCACTTCCGGATGATCAATGATCAACTCGATGACGCGGCCAGGGGTGGAGCCGTCGATCGTGCCGTATGCGTATGCGCGATCGCCCTCAACTTCAAACCTGAGCGTGGGGTTCCACTCCGCCATCGCCCTGGTCAACTCGTCACGGTCCACGAGTCCGTCCTCGTTGAAGTCGGCATCCTCATGCAGTTCCGGATCGTCCTCCGCTTCCGCTCGAGAGATGCCACCATCGCCATCTGCGTCCATAGCGTCGAAGAGTCCAGCCACCTCCATGTGCATGAAGAGATCGCCCTCGTAGTGCTCGAGCACGCCGAACTCACCGCGATCCAGCGTCCCGTCCCCATTCCGATCGAGTTGCGAGGCGAAGCCCGCAAGGTCGCCCTCCAGTTCCCAACTGCTCAGCGACCCACTCTCGTCTTCGTCAAGATCAGTCCAGAGTTCATCCAACTCGCCATCCGCCCAGGCCGGAGCGGCCGCTGCGGCAAGGTGCATCTCATCGATAGGCACCGGTTCACCGACCGGGCCTTCCTGCATCAGTCGGATCGCGTCGGCTGCCTCGCCCGGCTCAAGCAAGCCGTCGAGATTGACATCCAGAATCGCCCACGGGTTGACCGACCCGCCGTGCAGGACGCTTGCGAGCAGATCGATGCCCTGCTCAAACTCAGTTCGAAAGGCCGCAGATCGAGTCCAGACGCCCGCAAAGCCATGCAGCATGCCCGGCGCAACGAGGAGATCCACCGGAACGCCCGCCTCGATGAGCTTGACCGCGTACTGCACCGCCTCATCACGAAGTACGTCCGCCTGCGCCACCAGCACGACGGTCGGCGGCAACCCCTCAAAGGACCTGGCGCGAAGCGGGCTCAGGCGAGGGTCGCCCCAAGCCGCGCGGTCTGGGGCGTAGGCCTCGTAGAACCAGTCCATGTGACGGGCCTCCAGGAAGTAGCCGCGGGCGAGTTCCCGCCGCGACGCTGTGTCTGCCAGCGCATCGACCGCGGGGTAAACCAGAAACTGGGCTGCGAGGGGCGTCACTCCCTCCCGGCCCGCGAGTTCCGCAGACGTCACTGCCGCGAGGTTGCCGCCGGCGCTATCACCACCAACCGCGATGCGATTCGGATCGACGCCTAGTTCATCCGCATGGGTGAGCGCCCACTCGGTCACCGCAACACAGTCGTCGACCGCAGCAGGGAAGGGATGCTGGGGTGCCAGCCGGTAGTCGACCGAAAGCACCGCAACGCCGCCCCTGATCGCCATGAGCCTGCACTCCGGATCAGCGGTGCCCAGCGATCCCAGCACCCACCCACCACCGTGCATCCACACCAGCAGGGGCAGCCGGGCCTCAGGGTCGGGGTTGTAAAAGCGACAAACAACGGACCGCTCCCCAACCTGGATCCGGCGATCCTCGACCACCGCGAGTTCGATGCCGCACAGTGGTGTGAAGCCGTCGAAACTCGCCTGCAAGTCCGCGGGGTCCATGGCCAGCATGGCGTCCACATCAAACGAACCGGAGTCGAGCATCGCCTGCGCGTCCGGGTGCAACGTTGGGGCCGACAGCACAGTCACAAGCAGCAGCGGTGTCACCATGGGTGCTCTCCATCACTATCCCGGAATGGGGATCATCGACACCACGATAGGCCGCCTGCTGGCTACTCGTCAGGCCTCAGCGTGCACCATGGCGATGGTCGCGTCGTGCCCATCCAGATAGTCCTGCCGGAACCGCACCCGCGGGGTCGCCTGCAAACAGCGGTCGAGTACGTCGACCGTTGCAAAGCGGCTCGCCGGAGCGGTATCGGCCCCGCTGAATCTTTCGTGGGGACGGTCGGACAGGAAATTGAATACGACTCCGACGCGGGAGGACTTGAATGCCCGCAGGACGACCTCCATGGCGAGCCCCTGCGGCATGGTGTTCAGTGTGCCTGACACGATGCAGACGTCGGGCCTCCACGCGGGCACGACGCCATCCTCCTGGGCAAGGTTCACAACCTCGTAACACACGTCAAACGCCGTAGGCGCTGCGGAACGGGCGGCGTCCACCATCTGTTGCTGAGCGTCGACGCCAAGGTAGGCGGCCGGCAACGGTCTCTGGTCAGCCAGATGCGCTGCCAGATCACCGAGACCACACCCGAGATCCGCCACACGCAGGCCGCCGCAGGGCAGCATTCCGAGTGCCACCTCGAAGCGTGTTTGCTGCGCGTGAGGATCGCGCCAGAGTGTTGCGTCGAAACTGGGACCGTGCGCGGCCATGGCATCGACGTAAGGCTGCAGGTGCTCACCAGACATCCTCGGAGTGTACGCCGTTGGACGCGGAGCGCCGGCGAGATCCCGATCAGCCCTCGCAGACGCCCCAGGCAGCGATCAGCCCAAGCAGGTCGTTGGTTCCAATCGTGCCGTCACCATCCAGATCTCCATTGCAGTGGCCGCTGCACGGGCCCCAATCGGCGAGCAGAATGAGCAGATCGGTCGTTCCGACCTCACCGTCACCACTCACGTCGCTTGGGCAGGTCTGGGTGTCCGCAGGCGTGTAGTCGATTGTCATACTGACACTGCCGCTCATCTGGCACTGGTAGTAGTCGGTGGTCAGGTAGACCGCGAGGCCGCCCATTTCAATCGCGTCGGCCATGACCGAGGCACCGACCTGAATCTCATTTGGGCTGTAGCCCAAAGAAGCCGTACGCGACTCGGCCGGCGAGTTGGCGATGGCGTGCGCGACCGAGTTGTCAAGCGGCCCCGATACCGGCTCGTACCCAATGTCGGCCGAACCGCTGCAGTAGCCAGACCACTCGAGCGACACACCGGCGCTATGCACCGTCGCCCCAGCCAATTCGCTGAGATCGAAGCGCCAAATGGCTGAGTCCTTGCCGTGAGCGCATCCATATGGGTTGACTGAACAGTCGATCACCCACGGCGTGCTGTCTGCGTAGAAGTAGTCCTGGCTGCAGCAATAGAACCCCGACACGATGCCCACCTCGACTGATGACACATCTGTTGTATCGGCCGTCGACCATCCCGCCAACGCGAGCGTCGCCGTGAGTCCCGCTGAAACCACTGTTCGGTGCATCTTCATGATGTTGTCCTCCTGAGCAGGCTTCCGCCCCTGTCCGACTGGACCATAACGATCGTTGAGGTCGCCAGCAGTCTCATTGTGCAGTCGGAGCACCATATCTGTTCATAATCGCCCTCTAGAGGGCATCAGGTCCGTTCATGCCGCCTGAACTCTGCCTTCCTTGCGCGAAGCGTTCGTGCCCGAGGGCCCACATGGCGAGGTACGCGACCCTTGCCGCGACGCTTCGATACCAACCGGCCATTGGTACCATCGATGCGTGGCCGACCTCTCAATCACCGTTGATGGACTGCGTTTCGCGAACCCCTTCGTCATCGGGTCAGGGCCTCCCGGAACCAATGCGAACGTCATCAATAAGGCCTTCGACGAAGGCTGGGGTGGCGTGATCGCCAAGACCATCAGCCTGGAAGCGGACAAGGTGACCAACGTCGCGCCGCGGTACGCACGCATGCGGGCAGATGGGTCCAAGGAAGTCTTCGGCTGGGAGAACATTGAACTCATCAGCGACCGGGCATTCGACACCTGGCTTGATGAGTTCAAGTCCATCAAAGATGCGCACCCGGAGGGGATCCTCATCGCCTCCATCATGGAGGAGTACCGCAAGGACGCCTGGGTTGAGATTGTCGAGCGGTGTCAGGACGCCGGTGTCGACGCCTTTGAGCTCAATTTCTCCTGCCCACACGGTCTCCCGGAGCGGAAGATGGGCATGGCGATGGGCGAGAATCCAGACATCGTCGAGGAAGTCAGCGGCTGGGCCATGTCCGCCGCGACGATTCCCGTGTGGGCGAAAATGACACCGAATGTCACGCACATTGCGGACCCGGGCCGCGCGGCACTTCGCGCCGGGTGCAACGGGCTCGCGGCCATCAACACCATCTTGAGTGTCATGGGCGTCGATTTGAAAACGCTCCGACCGATGCCAACTGTCGAGGGCTACACGGTGCCCGGCGGGTATTCGTGCAAAGCCGTTCGGCCGATCGCGCTTCGAATGGTCATGGAACTCGCTCGCATGCAAGGCGAGGAGTTTCCGGAAACATCCCTCAGCGGTATTGGCGGTGTGGAGTCGGGCGACGATGCGGCGCAGTTCATTCTGCTCGGCGCGCACACGGTGCAGGTCTGCACTGGCGTCATGATCCATGGGTACGGAATGGTCAAGCAGATGTGCGAGCAGTTGTCCGCGTTCATGGATGCGCACGGCTTCGCGTCGGTTGACGACTTCCGCGGCGTGAGCCTCCCCTACTTCAGCACCCACGCCGACCTCGTCCGCCGCCAGGCCGAAGCCAAAGCGGCGGCAAAAGCCAAGCGAGCAGGCATGGTGGAGAAGGACACCGAGTGGCACGGCGACCGCTTCGTCGAGCAGTCCGACCGCGTCGTCTCCAACGACTGACCCTCACTCGCCCCAGCCCGCGCGACCGGCGGTCACTTTATCTGCTGTATCCACAAGGAGTTACAGAATCTCTCATTCTGTAACCCCTTGCTACACAACCACATAAAGTGACCGGCGGTCCAGATGCCCACATGGACCGGCATCGAGCCAATACCCCCCTGACGACCCCAAAAACGCAGATCGACCGCCGGTCACTTTATCTCGTTATCTGACAATAGGTTACAGAATGATGATTCTGTAAGTCGTTGCTACACAGCCAGATAAAGTGACCGGCGGTCAGTGGGTTGGGGGGCGGGGGATGTAGCGGCCGCCGCCATCGCCGCCGCAGTAGCGGCCGTCTCTGGCGACCACTTCGCCGCGCCGCAGCACCACCGCAGGCCGGCCGATTCGCCGCATGCCCTCGTACCCGCTGTAGTCGGTTCTGCTCTCGCTCTCAGCCCTGGAGAAGGTGCCCTCGCAGGCCGGATCGTAGATCACCAGATCCGCATCGCTCCCCGCGGCAACCTCGCCCTTCTGCGGATACATACCGAAGATCTTCGCAGCCTGCGTGCTGCACACATCCACCATCCGCTGCAAGCTCAGCCGCCCTTCACACACGCCATAGGTATGCACGAGATCCACGCGTTCCTGGATGCCAGGGATACCGTTTGGAATTGCTGTGAATGCGTCGCGTCCCATGTCCTTCTGCCCCTGGAAGTTGAAGGGGGCATGATCCGTACCGATCGTCACCATGCGACCGTCGTCGAGCGCGTTCCACAGACGCTCATGCTCTTCGGCATCTCGAAGCGGCGGCGACATGACATACTTGGCCCCCTCAAAGTCGGCGCGTTCGGCATACGTCTTGTCAAGGACGAGATGCGGCGCAACCGCCTCGACAAACACATTGACCCCGCGTGCTCTCGCTGCAATCGCCTGATCCACAGCGGCGCCACACGATGTGTGCACGATGTAGACATGCGCACCAGTCAACTCCGCAAACGTGCACAGATGGCTCACGCCGTCCGTCTCGACCGACCTCGGCCGCGACGGCTCATGCCACTCTGGCCCGGTCCGCCCCTCTGCGATCAGTCGCTTCTGCATCGCATCAACCGCCTCCGCGTTCTCGCAGTGGGCCGTGATGATGATGCCAAGTTCCCGAGACAACTCCATCAGCTCAAAGAGCTGCTCATCCGCAATGTCCAAGGCCCCCTTGTAGGCAAGAAACACTTTGAATGATGCCACACCCTCACTTGCGACCAGTTCACGCACCTGCTGCCTGGCCAGGTCGTCAAACCGCACGACGGCAAGATGAAATGTGAAGTCACAGCACGCGCCAGCCTCTGCAAGTCCCTTCCACTCGTCGAACGCTTCCCGAGGCTCATCGTCCGGCCCTGGGCAGATCATTTCGATCACCGTCGTGGTCCCGCCCGCCAGGGCTGCCTTCGTCGCGGAGGCATGATCATCGATGGCATTTGTGCCCATAAACGGCAGATGGATGTGCACGTGCGGATCGATAAACCCCGGAAACACGTACTTGCCCGACGCGTCGATTACCTCGGCCTCCTGGCACTCGATCGCCTCGCCGACCGCCGCAATCGTCTCCCCTTCAACAAGCACATCGGCCACTCGATCGGACGCTGCTGTGATGACGCGACCACCCTTGATCAGCACGCTCATGCCGTCACCTCGCTCAGACATCGATCAAGAACGTCGCACATGAAGTCGCAATCGTCCCGCTGAATGCACATGGGAGGCTTGATACGAAGCACATTGCCATACAAGCCGCCCTTGCCAAGCAGCAGGCCCAGATCCTTCGCCCGCTCATGCACCGTGGCAGTCTCGGCACTCGCCGGCGTCTTCAATACCTGGTCCGAGACGAGCTCCATGCCGAGCATGAGCCCGCGGCCGCGCACATCCCCAACGATCGCGTGCCGCGATTGCAGGTCTTCGAGACCCTGCAGCAGGTATCCACCCACATCCGCAGCGTGCTGCTGCACGTTCTCCTCAAGTAACACATCCAGCGTCC
>CAZMPA010000037.1:7334-13304 GCA_964567915.1 uncultured Isosphaeraceae bacterium
GGGGTTTCCGCCATACGTGTTGAAATGGAGCCGCTCTCTCATGCAGTCCGCGATATCGGCGCGAGCCACACAGCAGGCGAGTGGCGCGCCATTGCCGATGCCCTTGGCCATCGTGACAATGTCCGGCCGGACGCCATGATTCTCAAATCCCCAGAACGCGGTCCCTGTCCGACCGAACCCCGTCTGCACCTCGTCACTGATACAGACGCCGCCATGGGCACGAATCAACTCATACACCCTCGGCAGATACCCCTCCGGCAGATCGACCGTGCCGCCTACGCCTTGAATCGGCTCGGCAATAAAGCCGGCCACTACGCCTGATGTCGCGTGCCGGAGGAGGTCTTCCACTTCCGCGGCGTACTTGGAGCCAGCGTCTGGATCGTCGTACCCATACGGGCCGCGATACCTGTCCGGACCCTTGACGTGCTTCACGCCAAAGCCATGAGGATACGGATACTTCCACGTGTGAAGTGCCGTCAATCCCATCGCCTGATTGCTCAAACCGTGATAGGCGTTGCGAAGGGCGACGATGTCAAAGTTGCCTGTGTGCAACCGCGCCATGAGCATCGCAAGTTCATTTGCCTCGCTTCCGGAATTCGTGAAGTAGCACACACCAAGCCCGGAGTCGTCTGGAAAGGTCGACACCAGTTTCCTTCCGAACTCCGCAATGTTCGGGTTCAAGTAGATCGTCGTCGTGTGCTGCAGCCGTTCGTTCTGCTCACGCACAGCCTCGACGACCTTTGGATGACAGTGCCCAACGGACACGGTGACGATGCCCGCAATTCCATCGAGGTATCGCCTCCCCGTCTCGTCAAAGAGCCACTGCATGTGACCCTCGACAATCATGATCGGCTCGGCGTAGTACGTCACCAACGCCGGCGTCAGAAACTCACGCCGCATAGCAAGTACGTCCTGCCTGGACGGCCCGGCATATGGCGCGGGCGTGTGATCACATGGCGGCATCTTGGGCGACGTTGTCATCGATGGTTGTCTCCGGAGGCAGGAAGTTGCTTGAACAACCAGTACAGCACCATGGCAAGGGGAAGCCCCACAAACCACGCGTAGCCATAGATCTGGTCAAAGAAGGCAGCGAACCAGGCCTCATCGGTGCCGGCCGTCCCAGTCGCCGCGTTGATGAACCCCGGGAGGTTCGGCAACACCGCCAGCACCAACGCCGCGATGGCCGCGCCCGACACACCCGCATACTCGCCGTCCGGGTCGTAGAGCGCCTCCACACTCAGCCGCGTGCGACGAACGATGAAGTAATCACACAGCATGATGCCGGCGATCGGTCCCAGCAGAGCGCTGTAGCCGATGAGCCAGACAAAGATGTAGTCCGACAAGTCCGTCATAAGCCGCCACGGCATAATCACGATGCCGATGACGGCGGTGATGAGCGCACCGCCGCGGAACCCGATCACACTCGGCGCAAGATTCGAAAACCCGTTCGCCGGACTCACCACATTCGCCGCGAGATTCGTCGAGAGCGTCGCAATAAGCAGCGCGATCATCGAAAGCACCACAACCAGCGGTGAGCCCATCCGCGACACAAGTACCACAGGGTCCCAGATCGCCTCGCCATACAACACGACGGTCGCGCCGGTCACGATGATGCCAACAAACGAAAACAGCGTCATCGTTGACGGTAGCCCAAGCAATTGCCCGGTCGCCTGCGCCCGTTGGCTGCGGCAGTATCTGGTGAAGTCGGGGATATTCAGACTCAGTGTGGCCCAGAACCCAACCATCGCCGTCAGTTGCGGGAAGAAGATCGACCAGAAGGATGTGCCCTCGTCTCGGCTGCCGCCGCTCGCAAAGAGTGATGCCGTGTCATCCACCGCCACAAATGCCCAGATGAGCAGCGCGATCCCGCACGCGATCAGGAACGGGGCCGCATAGGCTTCCACCCACTTGATCGACTCGATGCCGGCGAGCACGATCACCACATGAAGCGTCCAGAACGCGAAGAAACACAGGAATTGACCGATTGAAATGCCAAGTACCGGCAGCAGGTCGGCCTCAGTGGCAGGAACGATCCACCCCATCGCGCCGAGTATTGAATAGATGGCCGCCCCGCCGATCCAAGTCTGAATCCCGAACCAGCCGCACGCGACGATGGCGCGAGCAATGGATGGGACGTGCGCACCAACCGTCCCAAAGCTGGCCCGTGCCAGGACCGGAAACGGAACGCCGTACTTGGTTCCACCGTGGCCGTTCGCCACCATGGGTCCGAGCACGATGAGGTTGCCGAGCAGCACAGTCAGCACCGCCTGCCACCAGGTCATGCCGGCCGCGATCATCCCCGCCGCGAGCATATAGGTCGGAATGCAAACCGCCATGCCAATCCACAAGGCCGCGATGTTCCACTGGGACCACGTCCGCCCCTCCGGCGGAACCGGCGCAAGATCAGCGTTGCTCAGTGGGCCCTTCATCCCTGCGTCAATGGTCCGTAGGAATCGGGCCGCCGATCCCGGAAGAACTGCCACGTGTTGCGCACCTCCTCGATCATGTCCAGATCGAGGTCCGCAATCACGACTTCATCATCATCCCGGCTGCCTTCCACCATGATCTGTCCACGCGGATTGCAGAAGTACGACTGGCCGTAGAACTTTCCAATGTCCCACGGCGCCTCGGTACCCACCCGATTGATGGCGCCGACGAAGTACTGGTTGGCCACCGCGTGGGCCGGCTGCTCCAGTTTCCAGAGATACTCACTGAGTCCGGCAACTGTCGCGGACGGATTGAACACGATCTCCGCCCCCGCGAGCCCGAGCGCCCTCGCCCCCTCCGGAAAGTGTCGGTCATAACAGATGTAGACGCCGATCTTCCCCGCGCTCGTCTGAAAGACCGGATACCCGTCGTTTCCGGGGGTGAAGTAGAACTTCTCCCAGAACCCCGGGTTGCAATGCGGAATGTGATGCTTTCGGTATCGGCCGAGATACTCGCCATGTTCGTCAATCACAGCAGCGGTGTTGTAGTACACACCCGTCATGGCCGCTTCGTAGATGGGCACGACGAGAATCATGCCGTGCTCTCTGGCGACCTGCTGCATCAGTTTCACGGTCGGGCCGTCGGGAACTGATTCGGCCGTCTGATACCACCGCACGTCCTGCTCGGCGCAGAAATACGGGCCGTAGAAGATCTCCTGCAGGCAGCACACCTTGGCTCCCTTATCCGCGGCCTCGGCGATAAGTGTCAGATGCTTGTCGATCATCGCCTTCTTGATTTCAGCGAGATCGGTTGAATCCGGCAGCGCGTTGGAAGCTTGAATCAGCGCCGCGCGAGTGATGCGAGCCATGCGAACCCTCTCAAGTGCAGAAACCCAGTGTGTGCCTAGAACCAGCGACTCACGAGAATGCGGCACTCAGTAAAGAAGCGCACTGCATCCTCTCCATTGGCGTGCAAGGTACCGAAGAAGGAATCCTTCCACCCGGAGAACGGGAATACCGCCATGGGCGCCGGCACGCCGACATTGATGCCAATCATGCCCGCGCCCGCTTCGGTCCTGAACCGGTTGGCCGCGTATCCACTTGCGGTAAACATCACGGCCATATTGCCGAAGGGCGACTGCCGTGTGATGTCGATTGCGTCGTCGATTGTGTCACGCCGCATAATGGAAAGTACGGGTCCAAAGATCTCCGTCTCCGCGAGCGACATGCCGGGCTGCACACCATCGAAGACAGTTGGCCCAACGAAACAGTCGCCTTTCGGCATCGAGGCCGCGCGGCCATCCAGCAGCAGTTCCGCTCCCTCCTCAATGCCCGAAGTGATGGCGGCGGTCACCCGCTCACCACTTGCTGCGTCAATGAGCGGCCCCATCCCACAGCCGGCGTCGTCACCTGCCGCGGTCTTGATTCCGCGAGCTGCCTCGACGATCGCCGGCACAAACCAGTCCGCCGCGTCGCCCACCGGAATGGCAACAGAGCCGGCCAGACATCGCTGTCCAGTGTTGCCAAAGGCGGAGCCGAGCACGCCGTCGATCGCTGCTTCCCGGTTCGCGTCGGGCATGATGATCATGCAGTTCTTGGCGCCGCCCATGCACTGGGCTCGCTTTCCGGCGGCAGTGGCCGTTGCATACACGTGCTTGGCAACCGGCGTGGACCCAACAAAGGACACTGCCTTCACGTCGCCATGCGTGACCAGCCGGTTCGCCGCCTCCACACCGCCGACGACGAGATTGAGCACCCCCTTGGGCAGGCCGGCCTCATGCGCAAGTTCCACTTCGCGGATGGCGCAAAGGGACACCTTCTCACTTGGCTTGAGCACAAACGTGTTTCCGCACGCAATCGCCATGGGCCACATCCACATCGGCACCATGATCGGGAAGTTGAACGGTGTGATGCCGGCGCAGACACCAAGTGGCACTCGCTCCATCGAGGAATCAAGCGGAACGTTCTCCTCCCGCTCACGACTGAATGAACTTGAAACCGCAATCCGCGGAAGCGTCCGGCCCATCAAGAGTGAGGGCGCCCCACACGCGTACTCGATGCAGTCGATGCCGCGTCGCACATCGCCGCGAGCTTCCGGCACGTTCTTACCGTGCTCGGTGACGATCATGTCGGTCAGTTCGTCGAAGTGTCGCTCGAGCACCTGTTTGTATTCGAACAACACCTGACACCGCTCGCCAACGGGCGTCTGTGACCAGGCGGGGAACGCGTCGACGCCAGCCTGTACCGCCGCATCGACCGCATCACCGCCCCCAAGCGGCACCTCACACAAGACCTCCCCGGTCGCCGGGTTGACGTGACTGAAAGCCCCATCGCCGCCGCCGCCCTGGACACGAGCCCCATTGATGACATGCACTGCAGCACCGCTCATAACTCTGATCACCTCCAAGTAGCTCGTCAGTGTACGGCCCCCCCTTCCCAGGGCCCGTTTCAGGGCTCGATGGGATTGATCAGGGTGGAAGCCGGGGCAGATGCAGCGACAGTTCCTTGAGCCCAGCGGGGCACCGCTCCAGGCCCGATCAGCGAAGAATCGCCGATCTGAAGCCATCTGACCGTATTCGCGTAAAAACAGGGGCTTTGGGGGGCTGAGCGAGCCGCCAAAATCCACACGGAACCTTTGTCTTTTCGTCGTTGCAGGCGGCAGCGAAGCCGGTATGGTGCAGGGAGATCTGGATGAGAAGTATCCAGCCCACGCGGCTGGGGAGAGATCGCGGCTCCCGCAATGGGTCGAGAAGGAGAGATCACCATGAAGGCTTTAGGAGTGGGTGTAGCAGCAGCCCTGACGCTAACGACACTGGCGTCGGCCGGCGCAGGCTTTGAAGCGAGCTACGGTTGGGAAGACGGCGGAACCATTCTCGGTTCCTACGGCAACATCGGTTCAGCCGACAATGAATACTTTGACGCCGAGCATGGCAACGTGCTTGCCATGACGGAAGATCCGATTGGTGGCACACCGCAGGGCTTTGTGGCTTGGATCACCGGCCTCAATGATGGCGATCTCATCTCCGCATCGTTCATGGGCCTCGGCGACGGTGTCGACACGAGCAAGGTCCGCATTTGGGGCCACTACACCAATACCGGCGGTGACATCAATGACTACGGCGGCTCGGCCGGCGGCAACAGCGACTACAGCGGCGCTGACTGGACGCTTCTCAGCCACGACTGGACATTTAACTCAAACGACGGTCAGCGAGATGGCCTGGTTATTGAGGCGCGTCTCTACACCTACTCCGGGCAGACCAGCACGACTGGGTATGTGGACGATCTGTATGTCTCCGTATCGTCTGGGGGCAACGTCGTCATTACCGTCCCCGGCCCGGTCCCGGCACCTGCCGCCCTGGCAGTACTCGGCATCGCAGGCCTCGCAGGAGTCCGACGCCGCCGCTGAAGCGAACGCGTACGGTTCAACTGAACTTGACCAATCAGGGTCGCAGCGTCTGCTGCGACCCTGATTGTGTTTGAGGCCAGTCCATGACCTTACCCCGTTCTTAGGTCCACCCTAAGTGAGAGAGTTCAGCGTCGCAAG
>CAZMPA010000038.1:0-13277 GCA_964567915.1 uncultured Isosphaeraceae bacterium
GAAGAGTGGCACACCGGCCGCTACGACATCAGTCCGCAGTGGAAGCCGCGGCCCCGAAACGTCGATTCATCAACATGGACGCCCGAGATCGTCGGCTACACCGTACGGTCGGGCCTTTCGATCACCTCCAACAAGATGTCTGTCGCCGGCACGCTCGTCGCCCAGGCCGCCGAGGCGGGTGCCAACGACATCGGATCTCTGTCCTTCTCTCTGAAGGACCCCCGAACGAGCCGCCGGGAGGCCATTCAACAGGCCGCCCGGCACGCCATTGACGACGCCACAACGCTGGCCACCGCTTCAAACGTCAACCTCGTCCGCGTGCTGCAACTTTCGCTGGACGGCGCACAAACAACACCCCCCCGGCCCGTCGAAGCCGCCTACATGGTGGGCACGGCAATGCGGGCCATGAGCGACAATTCCGCCCCCAACCTGAGTGGGGGCATGGTGACGGTCACGGCCAGCGTGACCGCCGAGTGGGAGATCGCCCCGAGCGTCGGGGCCCAGACCGAGCAGACCGGCCACGCCGGCTGACAGGACACAGACCCGTGAAGATCAAGACCGACGAAATCACCGCCGTCATCAAGCAGGAAATCGAACAGTTCGCGAGCGAACTGGAGGTTTCCGAAGTCGGCCGCGTCGTGGAAGTGGGCGACGGCATCGCCCGCGTCTACGGCCTTTCCTCGTGCATGGCCGGCGAACTCCTTGAGTTCGACACAAACCGTGGCGCCGTCATGGGCCAGGCCATGAACCTCGAGTCCGACACGGTCGGCGCCGTGATCTACGGTGACTACCTGGCGGTCCGCGAAGGCGACACCGTCAAGACGACCGGCCGCCTGCTGGAAGTGCCCGCTGGCGAGGCGCTCCTCGGACGTGTGGTCGACCCCCTCGGCAATCCCGTTGATGGACGCGGGCCGATCGAAACGACCGCCACCCAGAAGCTCGACATCGTCGCGCCGGGTATCGCCGCCCGTCAGCCCGTAACTGAACCGCTGCAGACCGGCATCAAGGCCATCGATTCGATGATCCCCATCGGACGTGGCCAGCGGGAACTCATCATCGGCGACCGAAAGACTGGCAAGACCGCCGTCGCGCTCGACACGATCATCAACCAGAAACAGTTCTGGGGCACTGACGAAGCCGTCGTGTGTGTCTACGTCGCCGTCGGCCAGAAGGATTCGACGGTCGCGGCCGTCGTCGACACGCTGCAGCGAAACGGCGCGATGGACTACACCATCGTCGTCAACGCCGGCGCATCCACACCGGCCCCGCTTCAGTACATCGCTCCGTACGCCGGTTGTGCCATGGCCGAGTACTTCATGCACCAGGGCAAGGAAGGCAAACTTCCCAAGCACGCCCTGTGTGTGTATGACGACCTCTCTAAGCAGGCCACGGCGTATCGGCAGCTCTCACTGCTGCTTCGTCGTCCGCCCGGCCGCGAGGCCTACCCCGGCGACGTCTTCTACCTGCACAGCCGTCTGCTCGAACGGGCCACCAAGTTGTCCGACGAGAATGGTGGCGGCTCGCTCACGGCCTTGCCCGTCATCGAGACGCAGGAAGGCGACGTGTCGGCATACATCCCGACGAACGTCATTTCGATCACCGACGGTCAGATCTACCTCCAGCCCGAGCTCTTCGCGTCGGGCGTCCGCCCTGCCGTCAACGTCGGCATCTCCGTGAGCCGTGTGGGTGGCAACGCCCAGATCAAGGCGATGAAAGAGGTGGCTGGTTCGCTGCGGCTGGACCTGGCTTCCTACCGCGAACTCGAGGCCTTCGCTCAGCTCGGAACCGAACTGGACGCAGCAAGCCAGCTGCAACTCGACCGCGGTGGCCGCATGGTGGAACTGCTCAAGCAGGGGCAGTATCAGCCCTACAGCGTGATTGACCAGTGCATCTCGATCTTCGCGGGCACTCGCGGCTTCCTCGACGACATCGACCCGGAACGCGTCCATGAGTTCGAACGTGGACTCCTTGAGTACTTCCAGGGCCCCGCCCAAGACGTCCGAAAGGACCTCGAAGAGAAGCGGTCGTTCAAGGAAATCGGTGACCGCTGCGAAGTGGCGATCAAAGAGTTCAAGGCCGGCTTCCAGGCGGGCTGAACTCGCTCCATCTGAGACCACGCGGCGGCGGCATCCGATTTCGGTGCCGCCGCCTCTTTTCTTCCTCACACGAACCGAGCGACAATGCCGCAGCCGACATCCCATCCGAACCGATGAAGGAATACCCATGAATACGAATCCCCTTCTCACAGCCGCCCTCGAGGCCGTCGCAACCGCCTCTTCCCTCACCCGAGCCGTCCAGTCCCAGCGGGATGAGGTGGCCAAGCACACCAAGGACGACCGAAGCCCCGTGACCGTGGCCGACTATGCAGCGCAGGCCGTCGTCGCGATGATCATTCTAGAGCGATGCGGCGATCCGCGAGACCACCTGATCGTCGGCGAGGAGCAAGCAGCGGACCTGCGAGGCGGCGACCACACACCGGTACGGCAGGCGGTCGTGGAGGCTGTCCGGGCATGGCGGCCTACTGTGACCGAAGACGATGTCATGGCGGCCATCGACGCGTGCGACCATGATGGAACGGCGGAGTCCTATTGGACGCTCGATCCGGTTGACGGCACCAAGGGTTTCCTTCGCGGCCAGCAATACGCCATCGCGCTTGGACACATCAGGGGCGGCGTCGTCCAACTCGGTGTGCTGGGCTGTCCCAACCTCCCGATCGACCCAGCGCAGACCCCGGCGGAACCCGACCCAACAGGGTGCGGGTCGCTCTACGCTGCCACCCTGGGCGGCGGCGCGTGGGAGTTCCCCGGAGCCGATCCCGCAGAGACGCCGCTGCGAATCTCGTGCCCGGCGTGGACACCGGACCAGCCCGTCCGGACCTGCGCGAGCGTCGAGAAGGGGCACTCCAACAGATCAGACACAGACGAATTGCTGGAGCGGATCGGCGCTGACGCCGACCCGGTTCGCCTTGACAGTCAGGCCAAGTACGCCGTACTCGCCCGAGGTCAGGCCGACGCCTATCTCCGGCTGCCGACCAGAAAGGACTACGTGGAGAAGATCTGGGACCACGCTGGCGGAAGCCTCGTCGCGACCGAAGCTGGCGCTGTTGTCACCGATGTCGCAGGCAAGCCCCTCGACTTTGGCCGCGGTCCGAGACTGGAGGGAAACGCCGGTGTGATTGCCGCCGCGCCGGGCTTGCACGAGCGGCTCGTCGAGGCCAGTGTGTCCATGGGCCTGGCCACCGCCTGAGGAGACCCTACCGCTGGACTTCCAAACCTGGTACACCGTCGCAGTCCTCGCCGTCGTCATCGGCTCACTCATGTCCAACAAGGTGGGCATGGACGTGGCCATTCTCGGCGGCTTGGTGCTTTTGATGCTGGGCGGGGTCGTGGTTGTCAAGGGGGCCCCCGCACGGTTTGTCGCAACCCCAACCCTCATGCTGGCCGGACTGTTCATCGTGGCCAAGGGCATCGAGCGGACCGGTGGCATTCGACGCTTCGCTCGGGGCGCATTGGGACACCCACAAACCATCGCGGGCGCACTCTTCCGAATGATGGTGCCGGTCGCAGTCCTCTCCGGCATCATGAACAACACCCCCATCGTGGCGATCTGCATTCCGATCGTCCGAGACTGGGCAAGGCGGCTCAGGATCAGCCCGTCGCACCTCTTCATGCCTTTGAGCTTTGCCGCCATCCTCGGTGGGAAACTCACATTGATCGGAACGGCCGCCAACATCATCATCATGGAGGAGTGGGTCGACTGGACCACCAAGCACACCCTCAACACGCCGTCACCGCTCATGCAGTTTCTCGGCCTCGCCGCGATCGGACTGCCGTGCCTGATCGTCGGCATGGTCTTCATCATCATCGCCGCCCCGAAGTTGATCCCGGCAAGGAAGCCTGCCGTCGAAGAGCGGGTCGACGCTCGCAATTATCAGGTTGAGTTCGTCATCAAGAAGGGTTCACCGGTCATCGGCAAGAGCATCGAGTCTGCAGGATTGAGGAGACTCCCAGGACTCTTCCTGAGCGGCCTTGAGCGTGGCGGTGTACCACTGCCAGCGGTGGACCCGGATCTGGTTCTTCTGGAAGGCGATCGCCTGGCCTTTGTGGGATTGCTTGAGTCGGTTCTGGACCTTCGGAGCATCCGCGGCCTGGAACCGGACGATGATCAGGCTGACAAGTTGCAAGTCACGTCTGCCACGCGAACGCTTGCCGAGGCCGTCGTGTCGGCGAACTCGCCACTGGTCGGGAAGAGCGTCAGGCAGTCGGACTTCCGCAAGAAATACAACGCGGTCATCCTCGCTGTGCACAGGCAGGGCCAGCAGATCAACGCCAAGATCGGTGACATCGTGCTCAAGACGGGCGACACCCTGCTCCTGGAGACCCACCTCAACTTCCGCTTTGACTGGCGAGGGAGCGATCACTTCTTCCTTGTCTCGGACGTCCCGGATGCAATGCCGGTCCGTCACAAACTCGCACCCGTTGCCCTCACCATCATGGCTGTATTGATCGCGCTGCTCATCTGGGCTCCGGTTGATCGCGTCACGGCGGTGTGGGCGTGCGCACTGGCCATGGTGCTGACGCGGTGCACAACGGGCACGGAAGCCAGAGAAGGACTTGACTGGCGGGTGCTGCTGGTCATCGCTGGAGCAATCGGAATAGGTAATGCGCTGGTCAACACCGGGCTCGCGGGTAAGGCCGGCGCATACGTCGCCACATTGGGCGCTGACATGGGCATCGTGCCGATGCTGCTGCTGATCTTCCTGTTCGGCGCTGTCCTGTCGCAGTTCATCACCAACTACGCCGCCGCCGCGCTGCTCTTCCCGATCTGCATGACGACCGCGACCACGCTTGGCATTGACTCGACCCCAATCATCTTTGTCCTCATGATGGGCGTAGGCTGCAGCTTCATCAGCCCAATCGGCTATCAGACAAACGTCATGGTCTACGGCCCGGGCGGGTACCGATTCCTCGACTACGCCCGCCTGGGCATCCCGCTGACAATCTTGCTCGCCATCGTGTCCGCGGTCCTCGCGCCGATGGTCTACGGGCTGTGAACCAGGCACCGTCCCGCGGTGTTCAAGCGGCGGCCGCCGTGGCATTGGCCGCAGGACTTGCGGTGTGCGGCGTGTGGACGATCGGCGTGGTGGCGTCGGACAAGTGGCCATGGAGCCAATGGGCGGCCTGGGTGCCACCGCTTGCGCTCTTCCCCGGAGGAGTACTCCTGTGGGCGGGGTGGTGGATGCTGCGAAGTCGTTTGCACTGGACCGGCATTGCAGTCGCCGTCGCAGGACCGGTGATCTACGTGGCAGCCCTGTGGAGCCCAGGTGCGGCCCCGAGCCTGCACGGAACAAGTGTCCTGCACTGGACGGCAGGGCCCATCCGAGGTGAGCCCGCCCCCTATGCGGACTTCATCATGTCGCAGGACGCCGATGTCGCCATCGTTGAAGGTGCCAGACGGGCCGGTACGAACCCCGCCTTCAGGACCTGGAGCGCCGATCGGCACGTCGCAGTGCGTGGGCCGTTTCTGATCGTCTCGCGGCTCCCCATCCGCACACTGCGGACCATCGCTTGGGCCGACGACATTCTGCTCTTTCTTCTGGTCGTTGATCGGCCTGACGGGTCTCTCCTTCGCATCCTCGTCGCGGATCTTCCGTCGGAACCGGCCCGAAGCCGCAGAGACGTCGTCGATACCGCCCACGAACTCCTGAGTCATCTGGACGCCCCAGTGGATCTCATCGTTGGTGACTTCAACCTGACACAGGGCAGCGCCCAACTCCGACGGTTCATGCCGGGCTTCACACCCATGTGGGATTCGCGTGGCTCCGGATGGGGCGGCACCTACCCCAGAACACTCCCACTGGTCCGCTTGGATCACGTCCTGACGGCCGACCCATCGCTCGTAACGTCCATCGAGACATCGACACCCCCCGTAGGCCGGCACCGCGCGCAGCACATCACCATCAAGTAAATGATGCGTGCACGCCAGGTTTGCTCAGATAGCGGTCAACTCACCAGAGATCAGGGATCACCGGCGCCCTGCCACCAATCGAGCCCCTTCCAGGGGTCGGTGAAGACGGCAGTGATGACCTCATTGAGGTCCATCACATCCTGACCGGATTGGGTTGCCAGAGGCAGACGGTTTCGAAGCGTGGGGTCGTCCATCCACTCGACGGAATTGTCGGCTCGAAGGACGTTCAAGCCGACGCGGTGGTTCAGGTCTGACTGACGCCGAAGACCATCGGTCACAAGAATCCGGTCCGCGTCACGCTCCATGATCACATGCCGGCCGTTGGGCAGCAGGTGACCGCGGTAGTGATAGTTGCCGTAGACGACGTGGTCGGGCTGGCTCTCTTCGTCATCGCGGGGCTTGACCCAGTCGTTCTCGTACCGCTCGTACGTGTGCTCACCCCAGTGGGCTGGGCAGTAGAACGTGCTCGACTCCGGAACAAGCCCGGAGGCGAACAAGCGACCGAGGCCGTCCCAGCCGTGGCGTTGCGCCTCCAGCCAGTCGCTCCTCGTTCGGGCCTGTCGTAGGTTGCCAACCTGCGTCGTGCCGCCAGCGTGCGGAAGCGGGCCGTAGCCAACCGCCAACTCGTCATCGCTCAGCGGCGAGTACGTTCGCATCAGATCGCCAAGATCCGGTTGCGGGTTCATTTGAACGCGGCTTTGAGGAAGCCGGCCGCGATGGGCACCAGACCACATCGTGAGTCCCTGGCCAAGCGTGCGTTGATTGCTCGCGCTCAGGACTCGGTAGGTCGTACGCCGGACACCATTGAGGCCAGGCAGCAACAGTCCAAGCAGGATCGAAATCACTGCGATGACCACCATCAACTCGACGAGACTGAACGCTCGCCGACTCGCGGTCCGAGATTGCCCCCGCTGAGATGTTGCACGCCATCGATGCATGGACTGCCTCAGCGCAAAAACGGCTCTTCCTTCCCGAAGGGCCTGACACCTATTCACCATAACTACAGATAGACCCCTGCAAGAAGCCTGTTTTGCGTGATTTTGAGAAAACGTGGGGGCCGATGGGGCCCCTCTGAACGTCGCTCAGGGGGCTTTCATTGATCCCGGTCCGGGCCGTGGTATTGTGACCCGCTTGCCCCCATACTTGGGGCACCAGTACGGAGTTCAAGCGATCAACGAAGATCTGGCATTGATGCAGCGGGTGGCTCAAGGCGACGAAACCGCCGTCTCAGAGCTGTACGACCGCTTCAGCGGGCTGGTGTATCGCGGGGCCCGGCAACTGCTGCCGACAGACGCAGAGGCCGAGGATGCCCTCCAGGAGGTCTTTTTGAGGCTCTGGAAGACGGCTGACCGATTCGATCCCAATCGGGCCAAACTGGTCACATGGGTCATGCTGCTGACCCGGCGGCACGTCATCGACCGCATCCGGCGGTCCGCAGTCCGGCCCAAAACGACGGAAATGACTGCATCAAATGAAGGATTTCGACATGGCGAGGAGACCCGTGGCTCCGAGGCCGAGCGAAATCTGCTCCTGCAGAAGTGCCTGTCCACCCTTCCGGAGCTTCAGCGAGCCGTGATTGAACGCTCTTATCTGCAGGGATTTACGCTCCGAGAGGTGTCCATCCAATTGGATGTGCCGCTCGGAACCGTGAAATCTGCCCTCAGCCGCGGTCTGGCGCGGCTCAGAACGAACGCAAACGAAGATCTTCCGGATTGGGCTGCATCCTAATGGCCTGCAGAGGCGAACATTGAGGCGAGTACCACACGATGACCTCTGACATGACACCATTGACTTCGAACGAGCTGGCTGAACTGGCCATTCTTGATACCTATGGGCTCCTGCACGATGCCGATCTCCTCCGCTTCGAGCAGGCCTTTGTGGGCAGCCCCCCGGACGTCCAGGCTGAGATTCGCCGCATTCAGGCTGAGATCGCGACAGATGAGCGGCTGCTGCCCACCTGTGAGCCGCCTGCCGAGCTGAAGGAGCAGGTGCTCGACCGCATCCGGTCCGCCATGGCCCTCAGCACAGCTGGCATGCTGGTCTCTGACGCCGAGTCCTTCCCCCATCCTGCCATGCATCAGGACGCCGGTGATGGCAAGTTCCTGGGATCGGTCTGGACCTGGCGGATGGCCGCGTTGTTGCTGCTCGGGGTGGTCATCACGCTGGTGGCGACCAATACGTCAAGCCAGCGACATGTCGAGCAACTCAACCTCGAAGCCATGCGGCTCATCACGGCTCATGAGGTCGAAGTCGCACTTGCGGACCAGTACCGACCCTTCATGGAGCTCATGCGCACCCCCGAAGCGCGGCACGCCTATCTGGCGGCGCCGGGCGGCGAGGGGCTGGTCCGCGTCTCCATCGACGAAGCGTCCGGACGCGGCTTCGTGTTGGCCATGGATCTCGTCGGCCACGACGGACCCTGCCAACTGAAGATCACAGCTGCCGACGGCAGGCAGCTGGCATCAGCCGAGTTGCGAACAGATCGCTATCTGGACGCAGCCACGATCGAGTTGGACACAACCCTCCTCGCTGGTGCAACGCTCCACCTGACCGACGGGCTCGGCAGGACGATCGCGACAACCCGCATGGGTTGAGCCTTCTTCAGGCTCCGCTACCAACCATGAGTACCGAGGATGACGCTGTCGTTGCCAGCACGCCGAAGTTGCACCCCCGCACGGACAATCATCCGCCGGACTCGCTCCGCGCAAGCCAGGCCACCTCATATGCAGCCAACTCCCTGGCGATCGCAGCCTGCTCATCGGTGAGCGATTGCATAGCGACTGCGTCGGACCACACATCCTCATCTCCCATGCTGGCCTGAATCTCGCCAAGCCTCGCCTCCATCCGTTCCATGGAGGCCTCCAACTCGGCGACGGAAAAGCGATCGAGCGGCGATGCCTTTCGTTTTTGTGGCGCCAATCGCTGCTCCCCCCCCTGAGCCGCAGGCGTCGCGGCGCGGTCCCTCGCTTCGAGCCATGCCGAGATTGTGCCCTGAAAGACCTCCGCGCCCCCAATCCCGTCAAGGGCGATCAATCGATCACACGTCGACTCAAGCAGCGCGCGGTCGTGACTGACCATCAGCAAGGTGCCCTCCCATGGACCATCGCGGCTCAAAACGCGTTCCAGTCGCTCCGTCGTCGCCATGTCAATGTGATTGGTCGGCTCATCGAGCACCAGCACGTTGTGCCCGCTTCCGAACAGTCCGGCGAGCACGGCGCGAGCCCGCTCCCCACCGGAAAGTGTCCCGAGAAGCCGGTCCTGGTCTTCGCCGGTGAACAGGAAGGCACCAGCCAGATCCCTCGCCAACTGCTCGGTGGCCTGCCCGCCGTGGGCATCGGCGACCGCTCGCTTGACCCATTCCCAGACGGCCAACTCGGGATCGACGTGGTCCTGCATCTGGCGAAACCAACCGACACTCAGTCCGGTTCCGTGTTCGATCCGTCCGCCAGTAGGGGGCAACGCGTCAAGCAGGCATCGAAGCAGCGTCGTCTTTCCAGCACCGTTGGGACCAACGACTCCAATGCGGTCGCCTCGTTGAACGTCCAGGTCCAACTCCTCAACCAGACATCGATCCCCGAGCGTGATCTGCAACGACTCCACGCTCATGACACGATCACCGCATCGCCGCGGTGGCGGTAACCGCATGGCGGCGACAACCTCGCACTCGGGTCGCTCGACTTCGGCGGACTCGATGAACCGCTGCAGCCTCGACTCGCGTCCCCGCGCCTGCTTGGCTCGCTGGCCCGCCTTGTACCGACGGATGTACGCCTGCTCCCGCCGAATGTGGTCCTGCTGCTTGTCCCATGCACGAGACTCGGTCAATCGCCGCTCGGCCCGCATGGTGACATAGCGGGAATAGTTGCCCGGAAACGTCTCAAGCGTGCTTTGTCTCAGTTCGATGATGCGGGTGCACACCGCATCCAGAAGCCACCGATCATGGCTCACCACCACCACAGCGCCCGAAAACGTGTCTCTGAGAAACCGCTCGAGCCAGGCGCACCCGTCAATGTCCAAGTGGTTGGTTGGCTCATCGAGCAGCAGGAGGTCGGGCGCATTCAACAGAAGCGTGGCGAGGGCCAGGCGGGACCGCTCGCCTCCGGATAACTGCGATGCGGGTCGATCGAACAAATGGTCGGGCATACCAACGCCGTGCAGCGTCGCGTCGATGCGATGAGCCACCGACCACCCCCCCTCGGACTCAAGCCGAGCCTGCAGGTCCGACTGTCTGTGCATGAGCCGCTCCAGCTCGTCACCTTCCGCTTCGGCCATCGCTTCCCAAATCCGCTCCAATTCCTGATGGACATCATCTCGCTCTGCAAACGCGGTGCTGGCCACATCGCGTACGGACGGCCCTTCGTCGAACCGAGGGTGCTGGTCCAGCAGGCCCACCCGCAGTCCTCGGGCCATGTCGATCGTTCCTCCATCAGGCTGCTGTCGACCTGCCAGCAGGTTGAGAAGCGTTGTCTTGCCCGTTCCGTTGCGGCCGAGCATGCCCAGCCGATCCCCCGGCTGAATCGTCAAATCGACCTCGTCGAGGATGATTCGGTTGCCGTACTGGACGGCGACATGTGCAAGCGTTGCGAGACTCATGAGGGGGACTCTGCGTGTCTTTGGTCCATCACGCTGCCCGGCGGACCTGCGAGCAGTGCCGACAGAGCCTACCGTGCCCGCATCGACCTCGACCGGTTCGCAGAGCAAGGAGACTTCCGATGCACGACGCCATGTGGGCACCCTGGCGGCTTCAGTACTTGCAGCATCTGGATCAGGACACCAGGTCCGGAGGCCACGGTCTGGATGACTTTCTCTCCTACTGCTGGGGCCACCCGGAAGAGGACGTCTCGCAGCATGTCGTTCATCGCGACGCCTCGGGTCTGATCATGCTCAATCGTCACCCCTATGCCAATGGACATTTGCTTGTGGCGCTCGGTGAAGCGCGGCCCCGCATGCTCGACTACACGCCACCACAGCGGTCGACGTTGTGGGCACTTGTGGAACGGGCGTGGGAGGCCATGCTGGGTGCGCTCGATCCGCAAGGCGTCAACATGGGCATCAATGAGGCCGCCGCCGCCGGTGCCGGGCTGCCGGGCCACCTGCATGTTCATCTGGTTCCGCGGTGGCAGGGCGACGTCAATTTCATGAGCACTGTGGCGGGAACGCGAGTGATTCCGTCCAGCCTCGACGACATGGCGGAGGTGTACCGCAAATGGTTTGCCGGCGGATGACGCCGGGCAAGTCCCTCGGACCCGCGCTGGCCTCCCGAAGAGGCCCGCTCGCCTTGGGACGTGCTCGAACCCAAGCACCAGGTGGGTTCGAAGGCCGTCGTTCCCGGCCGTCCCCTCTGAGGGGGCTTGACCATCGACGCGGCACGGTCGATCCCGGGGGATTCGACAGGAACGAGCACGTGTGCCCGCGGGCGCGCGTGTCCGAGGGATCTCGCCTCGACGCACCGTCAAACTACCACCGGCACAGTCTGGACGCGAGCCCCATCTCCCCACACCCCACAATTGGCCCACTCCAAGGGTGGGTTTGACAGGGGCCCCCCGGGGAGGGACACTGGTCGTTTCCTGGTCGGACTGACCCCCGTCGCCGACCGTCCTTTGGAGGGATCTGGAGAACCCCATGCGTCGCACCACACTGCTCATCGGCCTCGTCGCCCTGCTCATGCTCATGCTGGGCGGGTGCGCGGCATCCAAGAATCCGAACAACGTGTCGATCGACCACATTCGTGGCAATCTGACGCCTGAGCTCGTTGGCACCACTGAAACCCGCTACGACATCGACAACAACATGGCGATCATCGGGAACATTCAGTTTCGGCAGGCATCGGACGACTTGGGACGAATCTTCCTCTTCGACCAGGCCAGCACGCTCAGCCCGTACCCGATCGTGCCCACTGGCCGCGATCCCTGATCGCGATCCCGGCTTCTTCCCGCCGGGTTTCTTGCCCCAGGCGGAAACACGGACGCCCAAGCGGCTATTCCACCATGAGACAGGCCCTCCCGGGGCCTGTATACTGCCCGATTCCCCTCTCAGGGTGAGTCGCGGTTGTTGGCTGAAACGGACGCATGGTGCGTCGGGCCTCACCGTCGGCACTGTCCTCAGCATGCGGTTGCGGCCCGCATTCCCCCACCCTGAAGCCGCTTAGTTTCACCTATGGTTGATTTCAATTTGATCGCCGATCTCGGCGTCGACGATGCCGAAGTCGAGGCGATGCTTCGAACGCCGGGCGGCGAAGCCGTTACCGAAGATTCACTCGAGTCGCTTCTGGCCAGTGACATTCAGCAGGTCTCCCGGGGCCGCATTCTCAAGGGCAAGGTGGCCGGACGAGCCGGCGACGATGTCGTCATCGACGTCGGGCTCAAGTCCGAGGGCCTTGTCAACAAGAGCGAGTTTGACGACTTTGATGCGCTGGAGCCTGGTCAGGAGATTGAGGTCCTTCTGGAGGAGTTCGACGACGGCACGGGCGTCATCAAGCTCTCCAAGCGGAAGGCCGACCGCATTCGCGGTTGGGAGCGTGTGCTTGAGTCCAAGAATGAGGGCGACATCGTCGAAGGTCGCGGCATGCGGAAGATCAAGGGCGGACTGCTCGTCGACATCGGCGTGCCTGTCTTCCTTCCAGCATCGCAGATCGACGTCCGCCGGCCCGGCGACGTCAGCGAGTTCATCGGCCGCACCATCCGCGCCGAGATCCTCAAGATCGATGAGGACCGCCGCAACATCGTCATCAGCCGGCGTCGCGTGCTCGAACGCGAACGATCTGAAGCAAAGGACAAGATTCTCTCGACGCTCGAAGAGGGCCAGTTCATCAAGGGTGTCGTGACCAATATCGCGGACTTCGGTGCCTTCATCGACCTCGGCGGAATCGATGGTCTGCTGCACATCACCGATATGAGTTGGGGCCGGGTCAACCACCCCAGCGAGATCTGCAAGCCTGGCGACGAGGTCGAAGTCAAGGTCCTCCGCGTCGATCGCGAGAAGGAAAAGATCGCGCTTGGACTCAAGCAGAAGGAACCGTCCCCATGGGACGACATCGAGGAACGATTCCCGATCGACAGCCGGATCAGCGGCAAGGTCGTGAGTCTCGTCAGCTATGGCGCCTTCATCGAGCTCATGGAGGGCATCGAAGGCCTCGTCCACGTCTCCGAGATGTCCTGGACCCGCCGCATCAACCATCCCAATGAGATGGTGACCGTGGGCGACGAGGTCGAGGTCGTCGTGCTCGACATCAACCGCGACAAGCAGGAGATCTCGCTTGGAATCAAGCAGACCGAGCTGAACCCGTGGGAACTCGTGGCCGAGCGGTATCCGAC
>CAZMPA010000039.1:0-3852 GCA_964567915.1 uncultured Isosphaeraceae bacterium
CAAAGCGTAGGCGCCCGTCCGCGGGTGTTGCGAATCGTGCCACTTGAATCTCGGCGGGCATGGTCCGCCAGCACCTGAGATCCGCCTGCGCCGAGCCGATCTGGTACACAAGCGCGCCGATCGCGATGAGCGATGCCCAGCCGGTCTGCGATCGCTGAGCCATTCGCATGGCGAAGTAGGTGGCGACGGCCTTTCCGGTGGCCCGAACGGCTTCCTGGGAGATGATGAGCGGCAGCCGCTCTTTGAATTGCGCCGCCGAGATGCCAGCTGTATTGGCCAGGAGTTGCGTCTCCAGCACTCCGTGGTCACTTGTTGCGACGTGGAGTGTGTCGAGCGAACCCTCGGTGAACTTCAGTTTGGGTAGTGCCAGCGTTGGCATGGTGAATCCGCTCGAGAGCGGAATTGGCATCGCAATCGTTTCTTGCTCGAGGTACGGGCCCATTCCATTCATGAAGTACACCCATGTGGTTGGCGGGGGCGTCACGCGTGCGTTGGCCCAACCAAGCTCCGTCCTGAGATGTGACTCCAGGCCAGGCGTCATGCCCATGAGGTCATGCAGTGAGGCTTGAGCCATGGAATAGTCGTTGTCGTAGGTGTTGTTCTCGCAGGTGAGGCGAAAGACGGCGTCGAGATGGAGTGCCCAGGGGTTGATGTACCTGGCGGCGGCGGCCCGCTCAGGAAGATCTGCGTAGTGGTCATTCAGGATGCGATCGGTGTTGCTGTGCACGACCCCGCTCGAACTACCGGACCACCCGTCTCCGCTCCTTTCGTCCCACTTCCCGGTTGCGTCTGCGACATGAGAGCGGTTCTTTTCTTTGGCGAGTTCAATGGCTTTGCCGTATCGATGCTCCGCGTCTTCTGTCCAGAGTACTCCTCGATTGAGTTCAACTCGAGCCTCTTCCATCTCACCCATGGCCATGAAGTTGAGCGCGTTGGCCGCGTGGAGCATGATGCGATCGTTGGGTGTTCCTCGATACCTGGACATCGTGGCGTTCGTTGCGGTCGTCACAATTGCTTCGGAGACGGTGGCCTCGGGTGACTCCATCATGTAGGGATAGGTGTCGACGAAAGCGGCGTCAAAGCACTCGACGCTCGTTTCATAGTCACCGGCCGCTTGCGCGGCCCTGCCACCCTCAAGGAAGTACACGACGCGGTTCTTCTTGTGCCGGGCTTCTTCCCTGGCGTCCTTGTACGCGAGGGTGGCGGCCGCGGGGTAGTTGCCGTTGGACCAGACCCCGGCGAGTTTCTTCGCGTCGGAGCGATACTCGCCCTGGCAGCCGAGGCTCACAGTGGCGACCACGGCCAACGTGCACGCAGTGATGTAACGCTTCATGATTCCCTCCGGTACTGGATGTCGGCTCAGTTGATTCCCTCGACCCAGAGGCTCGGCTGGCCGATTCCGAGATTCTGGACGCTCGATGTGTCGATCGTGATGCGGCTGTTCTTCATGAACTGAGCCAATGCTTCTGCTTCCTCAAGTGTGACATCTCTGAGCACTTCGCCGTCCTTGAGGGACTCAAAGAACGTGGTCCTCGCTTCCCACTGCGCTTGGCCGGCAGGGGAGAGCGTGACGGGAATGCGGAGCAACCCTGTCAGATCGCTGACTTCGACGTACCGGTCGACCGGCACGCAGAGTGGGTGCTCGATCTGGATTCGGCGTGTTCCAGCGCGGATGGACATTGGGCCGGGCGTGCTGCCGACGAGAACGCCGTCAACGGACACGGTGGCGTCGGAGGCTGTCAGTGGGTAGGTGGACCCTGAGATTGTCCACCCATCAGCGGACTGTTCGATTTCCGGGACAGTCATGTTCTGGAGGACAGCCTCAATGCGAACTGGATGTGTGGGGGCCGCAGCCTTGGCATGAAACGTTGCCACCCGCTGCGAGACTGCGTCGCTGATCTGGATCGCGTCAGCGCGGAGCAGCCGATCGAGCGTATTGAGCTCGATTCGATCATGGTCAGGGCTTGCTCGGAATCGCTCCGAGGATTCGGCGTCACCGCCATCGACGCTGGCCCCGTTGCTGCTGTCAAGGAGGGTCCAGGATGTCACGAGCGTGTAGTCGGCCACGGTTCGGTCCAGGGCGGGGGTCGTGGTGACGTCGACGATCAGTGAGTCAATCGTGGCTGAGAGTACCGCTGAGGCCCCGAGTCGCTCGGCGATCGCCAAAGCAGATGCCCGGTCGGACAGCAGCCGCTGGGCACGTGACTCGGCGGACTCGCCCGTTCCCACATTCGGTCCCGCAGAGGCGAGTGAGCTGGCAGCATTGAGGACATCTTGTCTGCTGACAACACGGACGCCCTGCGCTGACAGCCGGCTCTGCAGTTGCGACGTGAACAGTGAGACACGGTCCTCGGGCACATCAGCGGACGCGTTCGCCACGAACACGGCGACAATGGCGTCGGAGGACGGCTTGTCCGCGGCCCCGGGTGATGCGGCGTGCGACGGATGCGTTGGCGCCGAACCAGTGCGGCCTGCCGAGGTGGGGCGGGCAGGCGGTCCGTGGGGCCCGAAGGCGCGGTCTGATGCGGACAGGTGGGGGGGCAGGGCGTTCCCGGCTCGCATGACGGTGTAGTTGATGCTCGGCGCCCGCTTCAACTCGATCGGGGCGGCTTCTGAGAACTTGCCGCCTACGTTGGTCACGATCGCCCAGCCAATCGGCGTGTTGGTTGATCCAAGCACCTCGCCCGTTTCCGGATCAGTCATGGCGGTTCCGGGATCACGCAATTCATAGATGTCGCCGACTGCAAGCCCGGACGATTCGCCCCGATTGAAGAAGATGATGTCGCTCTCGAAGCCGATGACTTTGGGCGGAGCGAGTGAGTCGAGGATGGCAGTCGTCGCGTCTGAGGCGAACTCCCGGCTGGCCCGTCCGATCATGCGATTCGAGAACGAGCCCTCCTGAGATGCACCCTCAATACGCCGTGTTTCTTCTGCGTGCTCGGATGTGACAGGCGCGGTGTCGAGCACTGTTCCGCGGGTGACGTCGTAGATCTTGAGCATGGCGCCGAGTTGAATCGTCTCGAAGGTGTAGGTCGAATTGCCCATCGCGTCGGGAATGATCGCAGTGCGGTCAATGAGTTGAAAGTTCGTGACGGTGACGGTCGCGATGTAGTTGAACCCCGCCAGCTTGAACGCTGTTGCAGTCTGGGGGTCGGATGTGTCGTAAAGGCCCGAGTCCTGTACGTCCTGAGCAGCCAGCACATGCTCCAGGTCGCTTGCGGCGACGACTTCAAACCGGCCCGACTTGTGCAGGCTGTCGATCAGGTCGGAGTCGGCCGCCTGAAGAACCTGCTCCAGCACATTGGCTACGCCCGATCCATCGCCCTTCGCTCGAGCCATGACGGCTGGTGTCGCCGTGATGGACTGAATCGCAATCCGTGGCTTGGACGGCTGCTGCGCGTGGGCGGCCGCTGCCAGAGTCAAGAGTGCCGAAACGACGATGCCTGAGATGATGCCGCGATGCATGGGGAGAACCCTCCTGGCGGCCAGAGGGGGCTTGCTGGGCGAGCAGTCTGTATCTCACGTCCCAGGAATCGCTGCCCCCATATGGCGTGCACACAGGACCATAGCCGATTTTCGGACCCGGAGAACGTTGATCCTGCTCTTGTGAGCTGAGCGCAGGCGGCTATCGCGTGCTCGGCGGCTCGACGACGACACCCTCGAAGAGCCCGACGACCTCGTCCTCGAACATGAGGCGATCGAGTGTCAGGCCCACGGGGACGATAAAGATGAGTTCAAACTGATCCTCGGAGCCCATTCTCGGTGGGTGCCGGACATCACGCCACGTAGGAATTGGCATATCAAACGTCAGCGTCGTCTTCACATTGTCCTTGCGTTCGTACCCGCTCGGCG
>CAZMPA010000039.1:3872-6418 GCA_964567915.1 uncultured Isosphaeraceae bacterium
TGTACGTGCCGCCATCGGTGTCGTAGAGCAGCACCTGCCCGTCACCGCCCACGCGGCGGGCGATGGCGATGATGTTTGCCGGGCTCTCTGGCCCCACGTCGATCTTGACGATGCCCCGCCCGCGATCGAAGTCAGTTCCGTCTGCGTTGAAGAGTCCGAACCCCTTGACGCGGAGTTTGCCTTTACCTCGCGACATGTTGCCGACCGTGGCGCCGTTGGCCCGCGTGATGCGACCCTTCTCTTCCTCGATGTCGATATCGCCCTTGAAGTCGCTCCGGCTGGGCCGCGAACCGCGTCCGAGGCCGCCACGCATGTCGACCAGCGTAGAGATGTCTCCTCCCCATGTCTCCTCCGTGCCAGTTCCGACGGCGTGGGCCCGCATTCGAAACTCGTTCCAGTCATCGGTCTCGCGAATCGATGGAACGTCGAACCGGGTCCCACGAATCTGCAGGAAGCGGGGTGAGAAGTCGTCGGGCACCTGAAACACCATTCGGATGTCCTGGTCGGTGCGGCCGATGTCGTAGACATAGGCCGTACCCGAGTTGAACTCGAAGAATGCCGGCCGCTGCTGCGCTTCGCCAGCTTCTGCGCTCGCCTCGTTGTCAATGACGAGTTGGCCCCAGTAGGAGGGGTGAATGATGGTGGTCTCGCCGCGTGAGTCCCCGACCAGCCGGAGTTGGTTGACACCGAGGGCCAGCCCCTTGCCATAGTCCATGGCGTCCTTGTCGAATTGCATGGGCACCATCCAGAAGGTGTCGCCCTCGGGAGAGACTGCTGCGATCGGGTCCTGCACCTTCACCGAATTCGGCGGTTGGAACATCTGCGTGGACCGGCTTCCGGAGACCTTGCGGTCGCGGAGCAGCGTCGCCTGAACATCCATCTGCGGCCGCCATTCGGCCATGGGACGCCCGCCCATGTCCGGGTGGAGGGATCCAAGGCTGAGCGCCTCATAGAAGCCAACTGTCCATGAGTCGGCGGGCAGCCAGAGTGGGGACTCGGGCGGCGCAACGCGGCCGTCCACGTTCCTCGCCCAGCCGGTATAGCCCATGGCAGTTGCCGGCCGGTCAACAAAGCCGGTTCCCAGCAGGAGCAGGCCGATGGTGAGCACGCCAGCTCCGGCGCCCAGCACGCCGCCGCCAGCCATGTCGATGCCACGAGGCAGGCGAGCGTTGCCGAACGCGAGCTTGTCGGAGGCCATTCGCAGGATGGCGAGTGTGATGATGAATGTGCCCAGCAGAATCACGCCAGGCATGAGGCCGCTCCACCATGCGGTCGAGAGCAGGTTGTCCACGACGATTGGCTCCCACAGCGCAATCGCCACGGCGCCCGCGCAGATGACGGCGACCAGATGAAGGAGCGAACTCAGGAAGCCCTGATTGGCCCACCAGTATCCGATGAGTCCGATGCCCGCGATGACGAGGAGATTCATGATCATTGGCTGGAACTCATCCTGCTTTGGCGCTGGACTGCGCCGCCTTGGCCTGGCCCGGACTCTTGCCCCCGAGGACACGGCTCACTTCTTCAATCGACGTGACGCCGGACGCCGCACGCTGGAGTCCCACTTCCTGGAGCATCAGCATCTTGTTGCGACGGGCGTACACCATGGCCGCCTTGAGGTCGCCGGCCGCGAGGATCTGGCGGCACTCGTCATCGACTGGGAAGACCTCGTAGAGCGCGGTGACGCCGGTGAAGCCCGAGCCACTGCAGGTCGGGCAGTCCTCGACGCGATTGCGAACCTGTACCTGGCCGCCCTGCCTGTAGAGCGTAACGCCGTCGGGCAACCCAAGTTTGCGGGGGTTGGACGGTGTGTAGGCCTGCTTGCAGTCCGGGCAGAGCACGCGGACGAGGCGTTGGCAGACGGCGGCTCGCAGCGTTTTGGTTGCCAGGTCCACGTCGCCTACAAGGCGGCACCACTCGCGGATTGCCATGGCGGTGCTGTCGGCGTTGAAGCAGAGATACTGCAGGGAGCCGTCCCGGCCCGCGCGAGCGGCGATCTGGGACGTCTCTGTGTCTCGGGCCTCGGTGAGCACGACGTCCGGGTCACGCCGAAGAATCGACTGCAGGCTCGTCGCAAAGTCAAGGTCCGGGTTGGATGCATCCCACTCGATGTGGTCGACGCCCTCAAGCCGCAGCGCGGTGCGGTACTCGAGCACCTTGAGGTTGCTGGTGTAGGCGTCGTGCGCGGCGAGCAGCGACAGCGCCGTCGTCGAAAGTCCCTGGCCCTGCGGCGATGTCAGCAGCACCAGACCGTGCCGTTTCTGGGGGTCGAGCAGCGCCGTGAGCGCTTCCTGCTGCTGCGGCAGGAACCCGAGGGCATCAACCGGAATGATCAGTCGGGACTGCTCGTCCACGTCGAGCCGCACAAACTGTCCCTTTGAGGAACCCGTTGCTGTGGCCGTCACGGTGCGGCGGCCCTGGTCATTTGAAACTGTGAAGGTTCCGTTCTGCCGCTTGCGGGTCTCGGAAAGATCCATGGCAGCGATCTGCTTGAGCATGTTGACGACTTGCCCGCCCAGCTCGCCCGGCACCCCTACCACCAACCAGCC
>CAZMPA010000039.1:6428-13217 GCA_964567915.1 uncultured Isosphaeraceae bacterium
GCGCAGGTCGCCGGGGACCGGTTCCTGCTTGCTGCGAACCGAGTGGAGCACGATTGCCGATACGAGGCCGCCACCGCCGATCGCGAGGTCCATTCGAGTCCCGTTCTCCTTGAGCAGTGGCACGAAGAGTTCCTCGAGGGCGATGTAGGCATCGAGCCGTTCGTCGTCCTTGTCTGGAACCGGAAACTCGCCTTCGGGGCCGCTGAACGTGAGACTGGTCTCACGGCTTCGTCCTCGCCGCTTCTTCGGTTTGGTCGCACCAGCGGCCGTCTTTGCGAACAGGCGGTACCTGCGGTCTTCAGTCACTGCAGCATTTCGAACTTTCCAGTACACGAGAATCGGGGCCAGCATGACGAGCAGCCCGATCGGGAAAGCCAGATAGAAGGTCAGCCCGCCGGCAAAGAGCATGACGCCGAGTCCGCCAACGCCCGCCACGAGGTGAATCAGGTTCCATTTGACTGCGTCAAGTTGTAGCGAGCGGGCATCGTCGTCGAGTTTGGTGCCCAGGAGCCATGCCCACGCGACGAACGCTGCCCAGATCAGGATTGGTTTCCATGGGCTGAGCAGAAAGACTGACGCGTCGGCAAGTAGTGTCATGGGTTCGGTCATTGGGATCAGGAGATGCCCTTGAGGCGCATCTTGAGTTCTTCGGGTTTGGGGGTGGCGTCCATGGCGACCCGGTGATGGATCCATTCGGCCTCGACCAACTGCACGAGCGCGGTGGTGAAGTCGACCATGCCCTCTTCGTGGCTCTGCCTGATGATGTCGAGCAATTCGCCTTCGCGGCCTTCCAGAATGTACTTTTGGACTGCGGGGGAGCCCAGCAGGATTTCAAGCGCTGGAATCCGTGGTGTCGTATCGGGATGCAGGGTCTTGAGCAACTTCTGGTAGATGATGGCCTGAATGTTGAATGCAAGCAGTTTGCGGATTTGAGGCACTTCGCCCTCGTCGAACAAGTCGTAGATTCGACCGAACGTCTGCCAGGCGGACGATGCGTGGATGGTGCCGAACACGAGGTGCCCGGTCTCGGCGGCACGGATGGCTGCTTCGAACGTCTCCTTGTCACGCATCTCGCCGACCAGGACGACGTCGGGGTCCTCTCGGACCAATGCACGCAACGCTTCGTTGAAGGACAGGCAGTCGATGCCAATCTCCCGCTGATTGATCGTTGCCTTGGACTCCGTGAAGATGTATTCGATCGGATCCTCGACCGTCACAATGTGACAGCGGCGGCGTTCATTCACGTGCTGCAGCATGGCCGCGATCGACGTGCTCTTGCCGCTGCCGGTCACCCCGGCGAACAGGATGAGGCCGTTGGCCGAAAGCGCGACATCTCCCAGATGCGGGGGCACGTGCAGGTCTTCGAACCGCTTGATGTCGGATGTGATGAGCCGGCACGCGTACGAGACCTTGCCGCGGCTCATGAAGATGTTCACCCGAAAACGGTGCGTGTCGTCATAGTCGTAGGCGATGTCCATCTGGCCGTGGGTGGCGAACACCTCGTACTGGTAGTCGTCCAGCACATCCTTGGCGATCTGATGACTCTCGTTGTGTGTGACGTGGTCGGTCTCAAGTGGCCGCAGTTCGCCGCGAACGCGAATTCGGGGCGGTCCGTCAGCCTTGATGTGCAGGTCCGAGGCCTCATAGGTGATGCAGGCCTTGAGAAACTTTCGGAACAACTTGGTGCCCTGCCCGGGCTCGGTGCCCTCGGCATGGTGGACGAGCCGGACAGTGGGTGACGAACCGGTTGACACGAAATCACTCCTTCGCGGCACAGCCCCCCCTGAGGTTCTCCGCGGCGGCGGCCTCGGGGAAGGGCTGATCGTACCACACGAGGCGGCAAGGCTGCCGAGGTGAGGGGCTTGGATGGCGGCCGCGTCCTCCCTCCCGTATCATCCCGAGATGGAGCGGCTCTCGATCCCCGAAGGCATTACATTCGACGACGTCCTGCTGGTTCCACAGCGGTCGGGCTTTACCCCGGACCAGGTCGCCGTCTCGACGCAACTGACTCCCAGGATTCGCCTTGAACTCCCTCTGGTTTCCGCGCCCATGGATACCGTGACGGAGTCGGCCTTGGCAATTGCGTTGGCCCAAGAGGGCGGCATCGGCATCATCCACAAGAATCTTGACCCTGCCACGCAGGCCGCCGAAGTCGCTCGCGTGAAGCGGAGTCAGAACGGCATCATTGCGGACCCGGTGACGCTCAGCCCTGACGATTCTGTACAGCGAGCCATCGACTTGATGGCATCGCAGCTTGTCTCTGGCTTCCCCGTGACTGCCGACGGCTCCGGGCACGGCGAGGTGGCCGGCATTCTGACTCGCCGCGATATCAACTTCGTCGAATCACCGATGGACCGCGTGGGCGACGTCATGACGCCGCGGCCCCGTCTGGTGACCGCGCCCTCTGGCGTGAGCCTGGCCGAAGCCGAATCGCTGCTCAGCCGCGGCCGCGTAGAGAAACTCATTCTGATCGATGCGAATGACCGCCTGGCCGGTCTGATCACGATGCGGGACATCGAGAACGTCCGCCGGCATCCCTCCGCCTGCCGCGACGAGCGAGGGCGGCTCCGCGTGGGTGCTGCAGTGGGCGTGCATCAGATGGACCGCGTCGAGGCCCTGGTCGCAGCGGAAGTTGACGTGCTTGTCGTCGACACGGCGCACGGTCACTCTGAAAACGTGCTCGATACGGTGCGTGCCATCAAGTCCGGCTGCAACATCGAAGTCATCGCCGGCAACATCGCCACGACGCAGGCCGCAGAGGATCTGGTCGAGGCAGGCGCCGACGCGGTCAAGGTCGGCATCGGCCCGGGCTCGATCTGCACCACCCGCATTGTCAGTGGTGTCGGAGTTCCGCAACTCACGGCAGTCGCCAATGCGTGTGTGGCGTGTCAGCCCGCAGGCATACCTGTGATTGCAGACGGAGGCATCCGGCAGAGCGGAGACATTCCTAAGGCCATCGGTTTCGGTGCCTCGTCTGTCATGCTCGGCTCACTCTTTGCTGGCATGGACGAAAGTCCTGGGGAACTCGTGCTGCATGGTGGCCGGCGGTACAAGTCCTACCGCGGTATGGGCAGCATCGGGGCGATGGGGCTCGGTTCCGCAGACCGCTATGGGCAGGCGAGTGTCACGGAGAGCACGAAGTATGTCCCGGAAGGCGTCGAAGGACGCGTGCCGTATCGCGGCAGTCTGAGCGACTTCGTACACCAGATGGTTGGCGGCCTCCGAGCGGCGATGGGCTACTGCGGGTGCGAGACGGTCGAGCAGCTCCAGAGCCGCGCTCAATTCGTTCGGGTCAGCGGGGCGGCGCTCGTGGAATCACACGCCCACGACATCCAGATCACCAAGGAAGCCCCCAACTACACGGCATCGCCCTCCAGAAGCGAGTAGGCTTGCGGCGTCGCCGCGACAGTGCGCCGGCTTCCGAGGATTGCCTATGCCACCGGGACCGCCACCGCCGCCTCCTCCGCCACCATCGGGTGGAGCGCCCGCCATCACAAGCATGGTCGACGCACCCGAATTGATTCGCGATCGCGTGCTCATTCTGGGCAGGCGGAAGGCCGGCAAGACCGTCTTCCTCGCACGGCTCTATGAGCAGGCATGGCGGGGATGTGAAGGTGTGCACATGCGGGCGGCCGACGGGCCACTGCATGCCTTGTGCATGGACATGGTGGCGCAGCTCAAGGACGGCACTTGGCCGGCGGCGACCGTCGGTTCACTCGCTGGCGGCGTCGAAGTCAGTTGGCGGGACAAGAAGGCGACCATGGTCATGCTCGACTACCCGGGCGAGGTCTTTCGGCGGGCCTTCGTCGACGGAGCTACCGACGAGCAGTCGCTGGATCTGCTCGACCATGTGGATCGCGCCGCAGCGGTCATTGTCCTGATTGACCCCGGCAACGTACACGCGGGTGACTTCGACGAGGTCGTGGATGACGACTACGGCATGGTCGCGGCCATCGACCGGATACGGAAATCCGCCGATGGTCAGTCGATTCCCATCGCTGTGGCGCTGACCAAGTGCGACGTGCACATCGGACTCATTCGCGCTGCCGGTGGCGCCCGCGGCTTCGTGCAGAAGCACCTGCCCAACCTGCTGCGTTATGGGGGCAGCATGCGCATGTTTGCGACGGCCGCTGTGAAGACGCGGCGCGACGCAGCAGGCCGACCCGTCCCAAGTACCCGCCACGACCCGGCCGGTTTGATCGACACCATGGTCTACTGCATGCGCCATGTCGGGCGAAGGATGGACCTGGATGTGCGCAAACGGGCCGAGGCCGCGCGAGCAGAGCAAGGCAGGCAGATTGCCAGAGCGGAAGCCGCCGAGTCGCGGCGGACCCGGCGGAAGTGGGTTGCCTTCTGGGTGTCCGCGGCGGTCTTGGCGATTGTCGCTGTTGGGGTCTCGTTTTGGGCGAATTCGGCCGGCGACAATGGATCCTCGCCGCCGGAGGCCGACTCAGTGCTTGTGGATGATCCTTTCGATGGCGGTTCTGCGGAAGACTCGGGCTTGTCGCCTGACCCTGGTCAACCCCAGACGCTTCTCGAGGACAGACCGCAGGCGGCGCAGGCAGGCGCCCATTCAGGTCGGAAGGGCAGACAACAAGCCGTGGAGGAAGAACCCCTTTCAGACCGCCCGGACGCTGCTGCCCCATCATCCGGGCGCCTCCTTTCGGGCGGTTTCGCCGAAGTGTTCAAGCGTGGGCATCGATCGACCCCGTTTATCGAGACGCAGTGCCAGTTTGGAATGTGCCCGCTTCCAGGCGCTGGGCATGCCACTTCCGGCTATCACGGCCACGGAAGTGGCGTGCTTATTGACCATGAAGGCGACCTATTCAATGTCACCAACAGGCACGTGATTGCGGTGGACGATGCCTTCCAACTCGCCGTACGGTTCGTCGAGCTTGGTGACGGGGGGGCGGTTGCCGAGTCGCTGTCGCCCATTGAGGCCAACGCGCGGGACTTCTGGGTTCATCCCGATGGTGTCGATCTGGCATGGCTGAATGTGTCCCATCACCGGGCCCAGTTTCAAAACGCTGCCATCTCGCCGATGCGTCTGTCTGAACATCCACTGAGCCCAGGAAGCGACATCGCCTTTGTGGGTCATCCGGGGCGTGGGGATGTTGATGGGTTTGAGCCACTCAACCTGACGAAGGGAGTTGTGTCTCGCGTGTTCGACGACCCCGAGTTTGGCTGGACGATTGGCACCGATGCAACGCTCAATCCCGGCAACAGCGGCGGGCCTGCGTTCAATGAGAATGGGCGTGTGTCCGGCATCGCGGTCGGCACGCGGGGGGCAAGCTTTGGCATGGACGGCGGCTCGCAGAACTTTGCGGTGGACGCGAGGGAGATCCCGGTTGCCATCGCTCGCGGGGTGCCGTTCGATCCTGCGACGATGATCGCGTCGGGGGATCCAGGGACTCTGTCCGATCGGTGTGGCACCTTGGAGAGTTGGCCTCTCGCAGATGATGAACTTGATCTGCTGAAAGCGATTGCATCCGAGAACTGGCAACTGGCCGGCTGTGAGCTTGTGACGATTCAGGCTGGTGGCAAGTTGCGGGTTGACGTGGGGCGCAGCCTCAGGAAGAAAACGCACCGCAGCGTGCTGGTAGTGGTGAGCCCTCACAACGCCGTCGATGCGGACCTTGGGGTCTACGCCGCGAGCGGACGCTTGCTTGGTTCAGATATTCGCCCCGACAATGTTGCTGTGGTGCAGTGCGAATTGCCGGGGGATGCGGGGCGTGGCATTCATGCTGAAGTGATGAATTCGAGCGGCTCTCAGTCCGACTTCCTCGTATTGGTGTTCGAGTAGTGGCTGGCCACTGCAGCCTGGCATTGGCAGCGGGTGTCGTGCCGTGAAGCTCGACACACATCTCGTCGGCTCAGCAAGCGGCTATGGCGAACGTGCTGCGTCGGCTGGATGTACTCGTGAGGAGCGTGATGAACTCTGCCGGGTTGACATCGGGCAGCCGGGCGGTGGGCGAGGTGAGCGGCTCGAGCGAGAACTCGTTGTGCTGTGCAGACCACTGCCGTCGGGCCGTGTGGCGCTCACGCGGTGTGTCGGCGGACCCCAGGACGATGCCGGCCGGCCGACCATTGAGTTTCGTACGGTGCTCATGACGCCTGCGGAGTGGACGAGTCAGATGCGCCACGCGCTCCGCGTCGTGTTGCCGGCGGAGGAGGTGTGGTCGAGTGTGGCCTTCGAGCAAGGGCAGCCGCTTACGATCCCTGCCCTCAGGCCGCCGCCGGCCGAGGCCACGCCTCAGGCGCGGATGCTCGGTCGGCTTCTGGTGACGACGCCTCGTCCGGTGCTGCTACACGCCGGTGTGGAGTCCGAGGCCGCGGTCTTGACGCTGCTGTCCGCCGCATCGGATGCGGACGCGGCGACGCTGTCATGGGGCCTTGGGCTGGGCAGGGCGATCCGGACGCTGGACGTTGCCACGGTTGGCCCGGGCGCTTCGGCGATGGGTGCTGTGGTACATGATCTCAAGTCTGTCAGCCAGCAAGCCTCCAGTGGGCATGGCCCATACAGTATTCCGAGGCTGCGGCCCCCCGACGTCGCCGCTCCCCAGCCCCGCGCATGCAGCGATCAGTTGGGCCAACGGCCGTCCAGGCTGGTGCCTGCGCTCTCAGCATGTGCGGTGGTCATACTCGTTGCCGGTGGCCTCGGCTGGTGGCTTGGAACGGTGGCAGGCTCTCGCACCGAGGACCCAGGGGAGCTGCCTGTAGAAGTGGCGAGCACGGTCGCGTGACTTCCCGATGAACCCCCACAGTCAGATAGCGCCCCGGCGGGGGCAC
>CAZMPA010000040.1:0-325 GCA_964567915.1 uncultured Isosphaeraceae bacterium
TGCGGCGGGCAGTGGCTGGAGTATGCGGGCGGTGAGATCGAGCAGCTTCCGGGGACCTTTCGGCGGCAGGTGTCTGCTGGCGACGTGCTCGTCATCGAGACGCCGGGTGGAGGCGGGGCGTCCGCCCCTTCTTGAGGGGGGACAGGCTGCGCAGCGGCCGGGGGGAAGTGTTGACCGCACCACGCACCCCCTCAGTCGCTGCGCGACAGCTTGGGAGCGGAGGAATGGCGAATCACGCCAGCGCACGACAGCCCCCCGCCCCCCCGCCCGCCGCGGCGCAGCACCAGGGGTGGACCCGCCGCGCAGGTTGACGCCCACTACGCCC
>CAZMPA010000040.1:335-3168 GCA_964567915.1 uncultured Isosphaeraceae bacterium
GGTGGGGAGTAATGGCGAAGCACGCCAGCGCACGACAGCCGGCGGCCCGAAGGCGGGCGGCTGCGAAGAACATGGGTTGAACCGTCGGCTCAGTTGCAGCCGAAGTCCGCGATGGCCTCCAGCAGGTCGTCCACGTCGTAGACGCTTCCGAAGCCATTGATGATGTACAGGATGTCGTCGACATCCGTGTCACCATCGCCGTCTGCATCGCCAGAGAAACCACTCTCGCACTCGTCCGGCACGCCGTTTCCGTTGGAATCGTCGCTCGAACCGTTGGCGATGTCACACGCATCGGGGTTGCCATTGAGGTTGCAGTCCTGCTCGCCGTTGTAGGTGACCAGACCGGACGCAGTGTCCTGCCAGGTGACGTTGACGGCGTCTCGGCCCTGGAACAGCGCCTCGACCAGAATCTCCGAGTCGTGCGACAAGGACGTGAGCCGCGCGATCAGGACACCGTTTCGATCGTTGCAGTCGCTGTCCTGGAAGGACATGCTGGTGCCCTGATCGTCGGTCGGGAGGCAGAACCACGTGCCGTTTCCGACACTCAGGCTGCCGCCAGCCTCAAACGTCGACCAGTCGATGCCGATGTCGTTGAGGTTGTTGGCGTCCCAGGGGTTACCCGTGTCGTCAATCGCGCCGATCGTCACGCGGCTGTCCCACTCAAGGTCGGGAGCCAGCGCGTAGAACTGCGGATTGATGTTCATGCTCGTCGGTCCGCCGTACCCGTCCTGATAGAAGCTCGTCGTCGTGGCGACGGTCTTCTGCTGGTTGCTGTTGCCAGCGACGGCGTCGATACGCCAGCCTTCAGGCACGTCCACAAAGACGTCGACCGTGTAACTCGGGTCGCCGTCGACCAGATCCGTACCAATGACCTTCCATGCGACGGAGATGTCGCCGGTGCCGCAGGGGCTGCCGGAGCAATCGGAGCCATCGCCCAGATAGGAGCCGCCAGCATTCGCACAGTCGGCTTGGGTGTACTCAACGCAACTGACACCGACGCAGCAGCCACCGGTCGGATCCGGTGCACATGGATCGCCGGAGCAATCTGTGTCATCACCCAGATAGGTGCCAGCGCAACCAGCTTCGGTCGTGACCGAGCACGAGTTGTCTACGCAGCATCCGCCGGTGGGATCGGGATTGGAGCAGTTGATGGTGCCGCAGGTCTCGCCCGCGTACCACGTTCCGCCCGCATTGAGACAACTGGTCTCGGAGACGTTGTAGCACGTGCTGCCCAGGCAGCAGACGCCGCCGTTGCCGCCGCTTCCGTACGGATTGAGCGTGTTCAACGACGAGACGCCCGAGCCGTTCGGATCGAGCCACTGGCTCATCAGGCTGAATGACTGATAGAGCGACTTGCCGAAGTAGTCATCGTCGTCGTTGGTGCAGAACGAGTTGCCGCAGCACAGGGCGCCGACAAGTTGGTGATTGGCGTTGAAAAGGCCAGAACCGGAGGAGCCGTAATAGGTGCGGCCCTCGTCCCAGTTGATGCCCCAGTACTGACCGCTCGAGTAGGCCTGCTGCACGGAGGAGATCCGCTTCTCGGCCGTGTTCGGGTGGTGGATGCACACGCCGCCCGACGGGGGAGAACTCGACCGGCTCCAGCCGGCGAAGGTGATCTCCCAGGAGGGATTCGGATCGCTATTGAGGCGAATCAGGCAGAAGTCCGTGGTGCTGTTTTCGGTCAGATATGTCGAGCCGCTCGTGTACATGGACAGCGGGCCGTTGCCGTTGCCGCCGCTGTCGCCGCCGGTGCGGCAGTACGAGTTCTCGTGGTTCCAGTAGACGACGACCGACTGGTCGTTGCCCGCTGAAATGCCGCAGTGCTCGGCAGTCAGGAAGTACGGTGTCTCGTCCTGATTGGTGTTGTTGATCATCGTGCCGCTGCAGGTCCAGAACCCGCTGACGGTGTAGACGCCGGCCGCTGGAATCTCGTCCCACCAGTTGTCTCCAAGCGGGCACTTGACGTCGACGTTGCAACTCTCCGAGGAGCCGCGGTAGGGCGGAGCGCCGAGGCCGCGATAGCCCTCATTGATGGAGGTGAGTTCGATGTTGTTCTGAACGTCGAGCCGCTCGCTTGCGTCCACGGTGATTTCGACAATGACCTCATCGCCCCAGATGACGCGGGACCAGTACTCGCCGGTAAAGGAGTTGTCCAGAACGGTGACGTCACGGGCGACATCGGCGCCGTCGTAGGAGTACAGCGACATGACCGCCGACTCGGGCAACTCAAAGCGTCCAAAGCCGAAGTTGATGTGCGCAGCGCCAGGAGAGAAGACGCGCAGTCTCCACATCAGGCGGCCATCGCTGAGAAGCTCCCAAGTGCCGTCGGTGGCGGGTGTGATCGAGACCTGATTGGGAACGGCGATGCGGGCCGGAAGCCCGTCGAGTGCTCGCTGGTGATCTTCAATCTCGAGTCGCTCATAGTCGGGGCCTGCGAGCTCCACCATGGATACGGCGTCGAGCGGCAGGTGCCCGTCGCTGACGCCTGCGGGCGTCGCGGCCGACATGGCGGTCATGGTCAAGAGGCCGGCGACGCCGGCCACAGACATACACGATCGTTGATACATCGAAATGGACTCCTCTTGCAGGCTCTCTGGGGGTACCCCTATGGGTACCCGCGCAGCGGCCCTCGTCAATGACTAGGTCCGCCGATCGCGTCAGATCGGTTCCAATTGGGGGGTGGATTCAGCGAAATCTCGCCCGGAGGGGGAGGTTTCTACGCGTCCCGGGTGGGCGGTCAATGCGGCGTTTGAATGCGGGGCTCACCCATCGCAGTCGTATTCGGCCAACAGCCCGAGCAGTAGGGCCTCGCGAAAGTCCTCTGCCGCGTTGC
>CAZMPA010000040.1:3178-7451 GCA_964567915.1 uncultured Isosphaeraceae bacterium
AGCAGATCATCGACGTTGTAGGCCTCCCCGAAGCCACCGATCAGTATGAGCAAGTCATCCACGCCCGTGGTGCCGTCGCCGTCGAGGTCCCACGCGCAGCTGCTCTCGCACTCGTCCGGAATGCCGTTGGCGTTGTCATCGCTGCTGTCACCGGCGGCGATGTCGCAGGCGTCCGGAACGCGATTGGCATTGCAGTCCAACTCGTCCTGATAGCTCACGAACGCTGAGGCCGTGTCCTGCCACGTGGCGCCAGACGCGTCGCGGCCCTGAAAGAGCGCCTCGAAGAGAATCTCGGACTCGTGAGTCATCGAGGTCAGGCGAGCGATCAACACACCGCCACGCTCATCACAATTGCTGTCGGTGAAGTCCTGGCGTTCACCCTGCGGATCCGTCATCAGGCAGAACCAGGTTCCATTGTCCGCCGTCAGATCGCCGCCGCTTTCGAACTCGAACCAGTCAATGCCAATGGTGTTGAGCGCATTGGAACCGAATGGATCACCGGAGGCGTCGATGCATCCGATCGTCACGCGGCTGTCCCACTCCAGATCTGGCGCGATGGGGATAAAGTCGGGGTTGACTTCAAGCGACGTGGGCCCGCCATACGGACTCTGGAAGAACGTCGTCGTGGTCGCGATCGTCTTGGGCTGGTTCGTGTTCCCTGCGACGGCATCCAGCCGCCAGCCCTCCGGGATCTCCGCGTACACGTCAACCGTGTAGGAGGGCTCGCCGCTTGAGAGCAGGTCCGTGCCTCGGACAATCCATCGGAGGTCAACCGAATCGCCGCCGCCGCCTGCGCACGGATCGCCTGTGCAATCTGTGTCGTCACCAAGGTAGATGCCGCCAGCTGCGGCGCAATCCTCTTCGGGCATGGCTTCGCAGGCGGTCGAGAGGCAGCAGCCACCAATCGCTGCCAGCCCGCACGGGTCGCCAAAGCAGTCCGTGCCGTCTCCCAGATAGGTGCCGCCAATGACGGCGCACGAGGCCTCTGTGGCAACGCTGCACGCGATGCCTGCGCAGCAGCCACCGGTCGGGTCTGCGGTGCCGTTGAATGTGAGCGTGAGTGTTCCGGCGCCGCTGGCGGCCTGCCAGCCACCGAGCCGTACCCAGTACACCTGCCCGCTGGTGACCTGAAGGTCGAGAATCTCGCTGTAGTAGTCCTGGCAGGACGGGTCGCCGCCGTCGGCGTCGCCGTTACAGGCGATCTGCACGAGTTCGTCGCACGAGAAACCCTCGTACACGACCAGCGAGGTGTCGTATGACGAAGGGTCGCATGTCGTCAGATCCATCGTCCCCGTGCCGGTTGCGACCCACTTGAACCAGTGGTCGGGGCTGGCGTCCCAGTCCAGATAGGTGCCGGCGCACTGGCTGTCGTCCGGTTCGCCAAAGCCACTGTCGGTGGCGGCGCTTGTGTCAAACGCATTGGGGCCTTCCACGGCCAGTGCCGCTGTCTGGCAGGTGCTGCCGTTGTTCGGGCTGCACGGGTTGCCTGAGCAACTGACGTAGTCGCCAAGGTAGGTCCCTCCAGAAGCGCCGCATTCCTGTTCAGTCACATAGGTGCATTGGCCACCCATGCAGCAGGCGCCTTCCGGTGTACCGCCTCCTCCTCCAGGAGCGAGCGTGTCGATGCCCGTCGGATTGCTGCCGACCGGATCAAGGTACGTGTCGAGCACGGTCCAGGCGCCCGCGAAGCCGCGACCGTAGTAGTCGTTGTCGTCGTTCCAGCAGTAGGAGGTGCCGCAGCAGAGTTGGCCGATCGCGCGATGGTCGGCGTCAAAGAGCGGCGAGCCGCTGGATCCTGGTGCGGTTCGGCCGGCTCCCCAATTTACGCGCCAGTATTCGCCGTCCAGTGCGGTCGAGTCCGGGAAACTGATTCGCTTCTCGGCGCATTCGGGGTGGTGAATGCCGGCTCCGTTCGAAGGGGCACTCGCGCGTGACCATCCCGCGAATGAGACGCTCCAGGACGGGTCGGGATCTGAAGAGAGTTCGACGAGTGTCGTGTCGTACTGGGTGTTTCCTGCCAGATGCATGCAGCCCATGGTGTATGCATCGAGCGTGCCGTCACCCGATCCGCCGCTGTCTCCGCTGCCGGGTGTTCGGCAGTAGGAGTTCTCGTGATTCCAGTACACCACGACCGAGTGATCATTGTTGGAACGAATGCCGCAGTGGTGGGCCGTCATGAAGAGCGGCCGCTCGTCCTGAGCGGTGTTGTTGACCATGAAGCCGGTGCATGTCCAGGTGCCTTGCACGGTGTACACGCCCACCGAGGCAGACTCGTCCTGCCAGGCGTCGCCCTCAGCGCACGCCACGTCGATATTGCACGACTCCGATTGACCACGCTGCGATGGAGCGCCCAGCCCGCGATAGCCGGCGCCGACGTGGCTCAGCAGCAGTCCGTCCTCAAAGTCGAGCCGGTCCACCGCGTCCATGGACGCTTCGATGAGGACCTCCTCGCCGAGCACGATGCGGGACCAGTATCCGCCTTCGATCCCGGCGTCCGCAGCGGTGAGCGGGCCGATTGCGGGTGACTCGCCTATGGCGGCCATCGTGAGGCTTGCCGATCGGGGGAGGTCAAAGCGATCGAAACCGAAGTTCAGGTGCGCGGCGCCTTCGGAGAAGACGCGGAGCCGCCAGAGCAGGCCACCGCCGGGGCGTGACTCCCAAGTTCCGTGGCTCAGCGGCGTGACGGCGACATCGTTCGGGATGGCGAAACGGAGGGGCAGGCCGCGATCGTCGCGGACAGCGTCCTCTGCAGCCAACCCGCGGGCGTCCACGCCGGGAACCTGCAACACGTGGACAGCATCCAGCGGCAGGTGCCCGCCGCCAGCCGCTGCTGCGGTGGCCACCAGGCCTGCCAACAGCAGGGAGCCTGCAATGCCATGCCACGCGTTCATGCTGTGGGCCTCTCCTCGACCTGTCTGTCCCTCGTGCTCATCTCACGCTCATCTCATCGGGCCCGCCACACACATCCACCAGAAGGCGTGCCCCGGAGGAATGACCCGACAGATGTCCGATCCTACCGCAGCGGCCCGCCAACCCAAGTGCCCGTTCGGCCCGGGCTGCCAAAAGGATGCCCTCACATGTCCGTAATGCGACCTTCTTTTGCCGAGGGGGCCGAAGAGCCGGCCCGCGCAACCCCTACGACGGGCGCAGGAGGCATGGTCGCTGGGCTGGTAGGGTGCCCTCCATGCCTCAGAAAGCCCCCGTCACGGACCGAGAGTGTGAGGCGGCCGTTGCAGCCGCCGTACAGGCAGGCCGCGTGCTGGCCGGCGGCGAGACTGCCGTCCTTGCGTCGGCCGGCCGGGACATCAAGGCGCAGGCCGATCTCGACGCCGAGGCGGCCATGCTGGACGCGCTGCGGCCCCTGGGTCTTCCGATTCTGAGCGAGGAAATGGGCGCCGACGCCGGCTTCGGGCTGGACCGGGACGGCTGGATCATCGACCCGCTCGACGGCACCATGAATTTCGTCCGCGGCATTCCGATCGCCTGCACCTGCGTTGCCTTGTGGAGGGGTGGGCGGCCCGTGCTGGGCGTGATCCATGAACTGGCGGCCAATCGCACGTGGTTTGGCGGTGTGGGGTTTCCGACGGAGGTTGGCGGGCAACCGTGCCGGTGCGGCCAGGCCGAGACGCCGGGCGACGCCGTGCTGGCGACGGGCTTCCCGCGGGGCATGGATTTCGGCAACGACTCGTTGGCCGGCTACGCTCGCCGCATGTCGTCCTTCAAGAAGATTCGCATGGTCGGCTCGGCCGGGCTCTCGCTCGCCTGGGCGGCGGGCGGTCTGGTTGACCTGTATCTCGAGGACGACATCTTCCTGTGGGATGTTGCTGCGGGGATGGCCCTGATCGCGGCGGCGGGCGGGCGGAGCCTGTACACGCCCCCGGATGCATCGTGGCGAACCAGCGTGGTCGCCGGAGCGCCGCAACTAGCCGCCGCTGAGTGGGCCGCGAGCGGTCGCTCGGCCACGTGACACAGCCTCTTCGGCCAGATCCCACCCGACGATCGAGCGGAGCATGGCCAGAGCGCGGCGGTTCTCCTCGCGAACCGCTTGGGTGGTCGTCCGATCGATCGCTTCGGTCGACACGTCGGCAGGGTCGATGCCGCTCGAAGCGGCGAGCGAACGCAGCATGTTCAGCCCGTCCTGACGAAGGTGTGTGTCAAACCCCTGCTGGCGAATGGCGTCGATCCGGGACGTGTGCTGTGTCAAGAGGGCCCGCAGGCGGACGTCCTTGATCTCCGCACGCTCGAGGCACCATGCGATGGCGACGGTCGCGTC
>CAZMPA010000040.1:7461-10363 GCA_964567915.1 uncultured Isosphaeraceae bacterium
AGCACAGAACCATACAATAGTATTGTATTGCATTGTGCTGTATTGCCTGTTAAACAAAACAAGCAAAATACAGAAACACGGCAAACGCAACAGCGGTGTAATAAAAAGGGTCGCGGCGGGGGGGCGGTAGTACGGGGGGAAGGCCGCGGCCATGGCGGTCGGGCGGAGGTGCTCGGCCGCTGACTCGGCCACGACGGCATCCAGAAAGGTGAGCGTGCAATCTCGCACGGCCCGAGCCGCGTTCAGCCGCGCCGCATGCGCTGCCTTGATGACTGGCGATGCTTCCGCGACGTGCTCGATCGCCGCGGCCGCCGCGTCGCGGGCGTCGAGCGCCTGATCGATGTGTGTTCGCCACGCGGCGAGGATGGGCTCGATGCGAGCGAGCGTCTCGGGCGGCAGCGGTGGACGGAGCCCTCTGACCAAGGCGTCGAGGTCGAGTTGCTCGCCCTCAATCCAGGCGGCGCGGAGCCGGCGGCGACGGGCCACCTGCTGTGAGAAGGACGCAAACGCATGCAGTTCGTCATCGAGCAGGATGGCCCGAATGTTGTCGACCAGGTCCTGGTGCAGGGCCTGCGCCGCATCTGCGAACGCCTGCCTTGCCGCCGAACGGTCGGCCTCGCTTCGGGACCCATGCAGTTGCTGTCTGGCTTCGGCTGCTGCCTGCCGAAGTGTTGCGGCGCTGCGCTCACGTTGTTCGATGCGGCGGCGCAGCCGAGCCGCTTCAGACGGCGTGGCGCGGGCGAGTGACGCCCGCATCTCCTTGATGCGTTGGGCCTCTTACTCAGCGGCGCGGTGCGCCTGCTTCCAGGCCGAGTCGTCGCCGCGTGGGGGGGGCATACGCGACGCGTGTATCGCGACGAGCCGCTGCCAGTCCCACCCGAAGTCTTCGATCAGGAGCGATACAGTCTGCTGGCGGGGCCGGTCTGTGATGCCAACCGCTTCGATGAGCGGCGCGGTGTCGGCGACGGCGAGCGGTGGCGGCATGGACGGGGTCCACGGGGCCGCGGCGGACACAGGCAGCAGGATGGAAAGCAGGAGCGTCAAGACCATCCAGCGAGTATAGATCCGCCCGGCCGGGTTCATTGCGGGATGGCGAGGAAGTCGATGTCGTCCGGCGATTGCGCACCAAGCACCAGATCCGCTGCGATCTCCCCAAGCACCGGCTGAAACTTGAACCCGTGTCCGCTCAGGCACGACACGATGGCGACGTGCCCATGATCAGGATGTGTTCCGATTCGAAAGTGCCCGTCGGGCGAGTTCGCATAGAGACACGTATGAACCATGCTCGCCGGCCCGGCGGCGGACGGAAGCCACCGCGCCAGATGCGGCGCGACGTCCATGGCGTCGTCGTCCCGGACCGCCATGGCTTCCACATCATCCGGGTCGACTGTTGGGCCGGGCCAGTGCCTCGCCGCCTTGAAGCCCGCCGGCCCGGGCAGCCCCTGCATGCGTGGGAAGCCGTAGAGCAGCGATGTGTCGTTGAGTTCAATGGCCCACACGGGCAGCTCGGGCGCGTCGATTGGGGCGTCCGCGGCCGCGTCGAACCAGGCGAGCACTTGCCGGGACGGCCGCATGTCGAGGCCTAGCACTTCCTTCAGGGGCCCGGGCCAAGCGCCGGTGCAGAGGAGCAGTCGATCGCCTTCGATTCGCCCGTTCGACGTCTCAACTTCGACGCCGGATGCGGTCGCCCGCCATCCGGAGACCAGCACGCCTTCCCGCAGGTCGGCGCCGCCGCGTCTGGCGATGTCCGCGTGGGCGGCGAGCGCCCGCTCGGGGACAACGAGCCCCGCCAGAGGCTCGTACAGACCGATCATGTCATCGGTGACGTCAAAGACGGGCCAGCGGCTCCTGATGCTTGCAGCGTCGTGGACGTCGTGGGGGAGTCCGTGGGCTGCAGCGGCGCCGATCGAGTTCGGCGCAAACGCTGTGTCACGCCGCGAGATATACAGGCCTCCCGTTTCATAGAAGACGGGGGCGTCGATTTCCTGGTTGAGTTCCATCCACCGCTCACGGGCGCGGCGGAGCAGCGGGACGTAGCCGGGGTGTTCGGCGTAGGCCAGGCGGAAGGCCCGCGATTGGTGGGCGCTGCCGCCGCGGGTATTGCCGATCTCGAACTGATCCAGGCCGATGACGGGAATGCCTCGGCGAGCGAGTGCGGCGCAGGCGGCGGTCCCGGCGCAGCCGAGCCCAATGACGATGACGGTCATGGCGGCCGCATCCTACGGCGGTGGCGTTGGTGCGGTAGCCTGCGGCCTGCATGCTTGGGAGAAGCCGAATGCAGATGGGTCGAGCAGCGAGTGTGGGTCTGATGCTGACAGTCGGGGCTGCCGCCGCCGCGTCCGATGGCGAAGCTCGCCTCATGGCCGAGGCAGCCGCATACGACTGGACCGCCGATCGGGCCGAGGTCGTGCAGATGCGGGTGGTCTTTCACATCATTCGCCACAACGACGGTTCGGACGGGCTGTATTACTGGGAGGACGTCGTCACGGACTCGCTGGCCGATGCCAACGCAAACCTGGCGGGAGCGGGCATCGAGTTGGTGCTCGAAGGTCAACCTCGCTTTCTGGATGACGACACCTTCTACTGGATCTACTGGGACTGGGATGACTATGACCAGTTCTACGCGCTGATCAATACCGACTCCGTTCCGGGCGCGATCAACGTGTATCAGGTGCCCAACCTGCTGAAGGACAACGAGCGAACCCCCGGGCTGTCGACCCTGCCCGATGATCCACTCGGGCAGGGCATCGTCATCAACAACTACTCGACGCCGGGGCTGTTCGGCGATCCGTCAACCTTCTCGCACGAGATCGGTCACTACCTGCGTCTGTATGACACGCAGGAGAACTGGATGTATCCGCCGGACACGACGCCTCCAGCCGGCTGGCGGGGCGTCGAGTGT
>CAZMPA010000040.1:10373-13136 GCA_964567915.1 uncultured Isosphaeraceae bacterium
CCCGCCGGCACCCCCCCCCGCCCGCGGGGGGGGGGGGGGTGTTGGGGCCGGACGAGTCGAATTGCGGAACGGCCGGAGACTTGCTTTGTGACACGCCCGCCGATCCGGGATTGAAGGATGTGGTGGACGGCGACTGTGTGTACACCGGAGAGGCGTACCCGCCAGAGGACACCGGCTGCGGCGAGGACGTTGCGTACACGCCCCTCACAGACAACATCATGAGCAGCTCGCTTGTTTCGTGTCGCACGGCGTTCACGTGCGACCAACTCAACGTCATGTCCTGGTCTGCGCGTAACGAGCGGACCGATCACATCGTGACCAGCCGCGCGGCCTGCCTCGGCGATGTCTACGGGGACTGCGATGCTGGGCTGCCACCGGACGGGGAGGTGGACGCATTGGATGTCGCCTCCATGGTGGGGCACTGGGGCGGGGCGTCGCCGGCCTGGGATCTGGACGGAGACGGCGTCGTCGGCGTGCTGGACCTCATCACGCTGCTTGAGGCGTGGGGGTCGTGTTCCTAGTCCTCGCTGACCACAGCCCATCCGGCATCGAATTGGCGGTCATGCGCGTCGAGGAGTCCCTCGATGACGCTGGATTCAAGTGCCGCTACGGGGTCTGCGGTGACGCGAATGTCCGGAGGCAGGCCGACCTGTTGGAAACTCGAGGGGATTCATCGGCCACCCATCAAACGGCCCCCCGCCGCTGTCAGGCACCGCCTGAATTGGCTCAGCCGCTTGCCGGCCGAATCGCCAGCGTGATACCCGGCTTCTGATAGTTCACAAAGAGCGTCTCGCCGCCGGGGCTGAAGCAGCAGCCGGCGAACTCTGAGTTGTTCAGGGCGTTGCGGGCGATGGGGTAGACGACGCCCCTGGGGGTGACGCCCAGCAGGAACTGCTCGCCTGCGCCGTCTTCGCATACGACCAGATCGCCGCTCGGTGATTGTGTGATGTTGTCGGCGTTCTCCAGCACGCTCGGGTCGTCGGGTTGCAGGAAGAGCTCCAGTTGGGCCGGCTGCTCACGCTCCAGCGCCGTCCCCTCGATGTCCGGGGCGGCGGGGCGGTATCGCCACAACTGACCAGCCTTGGCTCGGCCGCCGGTCGTGCAGGCGAAGTACACCTCGTCGTCGCCGTGCCACATGCCTTCGGCGCGGGCGAAGCGCGCGGCGCCCTTCTCATAGGCTTGGTACCGCAGTGAATCCTCCGGGCTGTCGACGTCTTCCAGATCCACCCAGTGCACGGCGCGGGCGTCGCCCTGACGCATCGGCGGCACGCCCTCCCAGTCGCGGAGGTCAGCCGACAGACGGTCGGTGACCGCAAGCGCCTGCAGCCGTCCGCCCTCAAGCAGCCGCCGCGGGTCCTCCGGGAGGTACCGGTACAGCACGCCGTCCTCAAGGTCCTCGGTCAGGTACACGATGCCGGTCTTCGGATTGACGGCGACCGCTTCGTGCCGGAAACGACCCATCGGCTTGATTGGTTGCGGGGTGACCAGGCCGTGCTCGACCCCCGACGGCACTTCGAAGCAGTAGCCATGAGGCTCACGCCACGGCAGGCCGTGCTCGGGGCCAACGGTTGTTTCTTCACATGTGATCCAGGAGCCCTGCGGTGTGGGTCCGCCTGCGCAGTTGTAGTCGGTTCCGGCGAGGATGAGTCGGTGCGATCGCAGCTCGCGCGCCTGCGTGTCGTACACCAGACGTGTGCAGCCGCCGCGGCAGGGGTGTGCAGTGCCGAATGGTGTACGGCCGAGGTCATACACCTTGGAGCGATCCACCAGATCAAGTCCACCGTCATCGAAGGGGCCGGTTGTCTGACTGGCCGGTGACACCTCGTGGTTGCGAATGAGCACGGTGGTTCCGTCCGGGCCGGGGAATGCCGCCATGCCATCGTGCTTGCCGGGGACGAGCAGCCCATCGTCCATCCGCTCGCCTGTCTGGGACATCATGTGATAGGACCAGCCGCGGGGGAGATCCAGCACGCCCGCCGGGTCGGAGACGAGTGGCCCGACCGGGCCGCGTGGGCCGCCGGCTGGCAGGAGCGAGGCAGACGCGCTCGTCAACCAGCGTTGCCGAAGGCCGCCGAAGGCGAGCGTGACGCCGGTTGCGAGATGCAGGAAGGCTCGTCGGTCCAATGGGTGCATGGGGCCGAGGATACAGTTGGTTGGTGTGACGTGCGATTCCGCAAGCGGGTGCGTGCGTTTCCGCTCCCTCGCCTGCGGGGGAGCTCCCGCGCAGCGGGTGAGGGGGTGTGTTGTGTTGTCAACGACGCTGCTGGCGATGCTGTAGCACTCCCCCCCCAGGGAGGACGGACGCGGATGGTGTGGGTCTCCTACCCTCCCCCCACCGTGCACGTCCTCATCATCGCCAACCCGGTCTCTGGCCAAGGCCGCGCCCGAAGGCACGGGGCGGCGCTTGCGGACGTGCTTGCGGGACGTGGGCATGCGCCGAACTGCGTGGCAAGTCAACCGATCTGCGCGACGCAGTGGCTTCCGCGACATCTGGAGAGCGCCGATGCTGTCGTCGTCGTTGGTGGAGACGGGACCGTGCGGTCTGTGGCACAGGTCGTGGCCCAGTCCGGTGTGCCGCTTGTGCACGCCCCTCAAGGCAACGAGAACCTCTTCGCACGCTCGCTCGGCATGGGCCCGCATCTGGAAGACAGTGTTCGTCTGATCGAGTCTGGAACGCGGCGTGTCATCGACGTGGGCGTCGCAGGTGGCCACGCGATGGTGCTCATGGCGTCGATCGGGCTCGATGCAGAAATTGTGGCGTAT
>CAZMPA010000041.1:0-12711 GCA_964567915.1 uncultured Isosphaeraceae bacterium
CCTCGGGGGTGGGCGCGGGGACCCCGTCCCGGCGAGCTCTCCCGCCCCGCCCCGCGCGCCCCGGGGGGGGGGGGCCCCCCCGGGGCCGCGGGGGGCCCCGCCGGGGGGGGGGGGGGCGCGGGGGGGCCGAGACCGCTCGGACGAAGCAGCGAACGTCGCCAAAGGTTTCGTCAAGCCGTTCCCCGAGCGTGACACCGATGAATCCTTTCTCCGCGTGGCCGTCTTTGATCACCGATTCTGTCACGCGGCGAACCATGTCCACGGGGATCGCGAAACCGACACCGGCGTTTGTACCTGTCGTGGTCTTGATGGCGGTATTCAAACCGACGACTCGGCCGTGGAGGTCGATGAGCGGTCCGCCGCTGTTGCCGGGGTTGATGGCGGCATCGGTCTGGATCAGGTGCTCGTAGGCGCTCAGACCGAGATTGGACCGGCCGGTCGCGCTGATGATGCCGGCGCTGTAGGAGTGCGAGAGGCCAAACGGCGTTCCGACCGCGAGCACCCACTGCCCGACCTGCGTCGGAGCGTCCTCGGCCAGCGTTGCGGGTGTGAGGTCGGGCGCGTCGATGCGGAGGACGGCGAGGTCGGCGTCGTGGTCAATACCGACGGCTTCGGCCTCAAAGCGTCGCCCGTCGTGCAGCGTAATGACGACTGCGTCGGCCCCCCGAACGACGTGCAGGTTGGTGACGACGTGCCCCGCTTGCGAAATGACGACACCAGAACCCGTGCCTTCGATGAAGGGCCGCATGCCACGGTGCCGACCAACGGGCGTCTTGCCGGTGCCGATGCGAACGACGGATGGTTTGATCTGCTCAGCCGCCGACTGAAACGCTTTGGAGAGATTGGCCGCAAAGTCACTTGGCGTGTCGTGGGGGTGGGCGGAAGCGAGGGCGGGCAGGATCAGGGTCAGGGCGGCCATCGAAACAACTGGTCGGCGCATCGTGTCGGGACTCCTCGTAAAGGTATTGGTGATGCTAGGCGCGGCCTTTCACGCTGGAGTCCTGCAGCGGGAGACACCAGGACAAGCTGGTGACAGCGCCGACCGGCCGTCCCGTGGCTTCGGGCAGCGTGGTTGGTTGCCCGTCGGCATCGATCGCCGCCAGAACGGCGACGGCCGCCGCTTCTCTGGCCTCGATCGGAACGCCGCGCGCACTGGTTGGTCTGGTTGGCACGCCGGCTGCGGCAGAAATGGCATCGAAGAGTGGCCGGTGGTGAGCGCCGCCGCCTGCAACAAGTACGCCGGCGGGTGCTTCGGACGCCGCCGCGTGGCCGATGCACTGCCCGATTGCGGCAGCGAGGCTTGCAAGCAGCGTCGGGGGGTCTGTTGAGGACGCGGAGGGTCCCGCAAGCCACGCCACGCATTCATCGCCGCTTCCGAGGCTTCTGCCTGATTCGCGGCATTGCCTGAGCAGGTCGGAGATCTCCGCGTGCAGCGCCGCGTCGACGCGGCCCCCGGCTGCCGCGCATCCGCCTTCATCGAACCGCACGCCCAGTGTCGATCGAGCGGCCGCGTCGAGGAGGTGGTTGCACGGGCAGATGTCGCGGCCGCGGATGTCGCCTCCCTCGCCACCAGGGAGCCACGTGATATTGCAGAATCCTCCGAGGTTGACGATGGCCAGCGGCTGCGCGCCACCAAACAGCACGAGATCGGCCAGCGGTGTGACAGGGGCGCCCTGCCCGCCAGCCGCGAGGTCTCCGCCCCGCAGGTCAAAGGCCGTCGGGCACCGCAGGCGATGCGCGACGCGGGCAGCGTCGATCAACTGCCAGGAGTCCGGCGGCGTGTGCAGCACCGTCTGGCCGTGGACGGCGGCGAAGTCGGGCGTGTGCTCGCCGGCGGCCTCGGCCATGACCGCGGCCACGCGGTCGGACAACGCTCGCCGCGCCGAGACGATTTCGGCGGCGGTGAGGGCCTGTCCCTGACAGAGTGCGGCAAGCGGCTCGGCAACGCCTCCGAGTGGCCCGCTGGCGTGGCCGAGAACGGCTGCCTGCATGTCGCGGCCGCGGCCCGTGATCCGGACGAGGGCGGCGTCGACGCCGTCGAGGCTGGTGCCGGTCATGGCGCCAAGTCCGAGGCGAACCGAATCGTCGAGCGTGCGCATGTTCCGGATGATGCCCGCATTCGCGGGCGATCGCCAACTGTGGCCGGGGCGGCCCATCTGATAGGCTGCCGCGTCCTCGGATCGAGGTGTGCAGCAGAGGTGAGCAGACGTGTCGAAGCGAATTGTGGTGACGGGCGGAGGCGGATTCCTCGGGTCCCATCTGACGGCGAGGCTCCTGGATGAGGGGCACCACGTCGTCTGCATTGACAACTTCTTCACGAGCAGCGAGCGGACGATTGAGCCCTTTCTGGACCGGCCGGGCTTTGAGCTGATCCGTCACGACATCGTCGACCCCGTCTTCGTCGAAGACGTCGACCAGATCTACAACCTCGCGTGCCCGGCGGCCCCTGGCCACTATCAGTACAACCCGGTCCGAACGGTCAAGACGTCGGTGATGGGCGTGATCAACATGCTGGGCATGGCGAGAAAAACCGGCGCGAGGATCTTTCAGGCCTCAACCAGTGAGGTCTACGGAGATCCGGAGGTTTCGCCGCAGGTGGAGTCGTACCGCGGCAACGTCAACCCCATTGGCCGGCGGGCGTGTTACGACGAGGGCAAGCGGGCGGCGGAGACGTTGTTCTTCGACTATCACCGCGAGCACGGGATCGAGATTCGCGTGGCTCGGATCTTCAACACGTTTGGCCCGCACATGCATCCGTTCGACGGGCGGGTGGTGAGCAATTTCATCCGGCAGGCGTTGGCCGGGGACGACATCACGATCTTCGGGGAGGGCGATCAGACGCGTTCATTCTGCTACGTCTCCGATCTCATCGAGGGCTTCATCCGTCTGATGAACACGGACGACTTCACCGGGCCGGTCAACCTTGGCAACCCACAGGAACGGACCATCCTGGACCTGGCCGAGCATGTGATCGAGTTGACGGGCTCCTCCTCGCAGCTGGTCCGCAAGCCGCTGCCGCCGGACGATCCGGTGCGTCGCTGTCCGGACATCTCGCTGGCCAGGGAGAAGCTCGGCTGGTCGCCCACCGTTGACCTTCGTGAGGGTCTGGAGGCGACCATCGCCTACTTCGCGGCGTTGGACCTGTCGGAGTGGACGCCACCCACGCCGTACTGGGAAGCCCCTCCGGTGGCCTGATTCCGTCGGCGGGCTGATTTCGGGGGCGGGCTGATTTCGGGGGGCCGCGGGTACCCGAACAAAGCCCGAAAAAAGAACCCGAAAATCTCCCGAACATCCCTTGCGGTCGCCGATGACTTCTGGCAGGATCACCCACCCTGACAGAACACGAACATCCGGCGGCCGCCGACGGTCGCTGCCACCGATGAAAGGACGATCAGATGGTGAAGGCAACGGCGACTCGATCCCGAAAGAAGGCGCCCAAGGCGGCAGGGGGCAGCGGTCGTGGTACCGTTCGCAACGGTTCCACAGGACGTCAGCAGGAAGGAAAGGCAGCAGGGACGATGGCACGAAAGGCGGCAGCAGTCACGGAAGGGAAGACCAGGGGCGACGCCCTGGAGCGGGCGATCTCCCAGATCGACACGGCCTTCGGCACGGGGTCGATCATGCGGCTCGACGGCGATCGCCGGCGGGCTGTCGAGGGGGTTCCGACCGGGACGCTCAGTCTCGATCTGGCGCTCGGCGGGCGAGGCGTTCCGAAGGGTCGCGTGGTGGAGATCTTCGGCCCCGAGTCCTCAGGCAAGACGACGCTCGCGTTGACGATCGCCGCCAACGCGCAGAAGCGGGGTGGCACGGCCGCCATGATCGATGCGGAACACGCGCTTGATCCAACGTGGGCCAAGCGGCTTGGTGTCAACCTCGACTCGCTGCTTGTCTCGCAACCCGACACGGGTGAGCAGGCGCTTGAGATCTGCGAGATGCTGGTTCGCTCGAACGCGCTCGATGTGATCATCATCGACTCAGTCGCGGCGCTCATCCCGCGGGCCGAGATCGAGGGTGAGATGGGTGACAGTCACGTCGGCCTGCAGGCGAGGCTGATGAGCCAGGCGCTGCGTAAGTTGACTGGTGCGATCGCCAAGAGCAGTTGCGTGGTCATCTTCATCAATCAGTTGCGGGAGAAGATCGGTGTGATGTTCGGCAGTCCCGAAACCACGCCGGGCGGCCGCGCTTTGAAGTTCTACTCGTCGGTTCGCATCGACATTCGCCGCATCGGCGCGATCAAGGACGGTGACCAGAACGTCGGTAACCGGGTGCGGACGCGGGTCGTCAAGAACAAGATTGCCCCGCCGTTCCGTGATGCCGAGTTCGACATCATGTTCAACGAAGGCATCAGCGCGACGGGTGACCTGCTCGATCTGGCCGTTGCGGACGGGCACGTCAAGAAGTCCGGCGCCTGGTTCAGTTACGGCGAGATGCGGCTCGGGCAGGGCCGCGAGAACTCGAAGGCTTATCTGGCCGAACATCCAGAATTGTTCGCCGAGTTGCACAAGAAGGTGCTGGTCAGCCGCGGCGTCGTGAGTGCCGACGCTGAGGGTGAGGCGGGCACCCCAGATGCTGCTGATGCGGAGGAAGCCGAAACGGCGGCGAGCTGATTCGGCCGTCCCGCGGGCTGCGTCACTTGTACTGAGCAGGCCTTGGAGCGCAGCCGCTCCAGGGCCTGCTTTGTTGCCGCCTGGATGGCCTCCTGCGATGCACCAAGCGGGCGACTGTGCTGCGCCACTGTGGTCGGTGGCTGCATGGCGCAGTCTGCCGCTGCCCAATTCAATGTGGCGGCGGGGGAGAGGACGCCCGCGGCGATCGCTATACTCCGCCCCTTCGCTGCGGCTGTGGCGGAATTGGCAGACGCGCTAGATTCAGGTTCTAGTGGGAGTAATATCCCGTGGAGGTTCGACTCCTCTCAGCCGCATGACAACGATGAAGGGCCCCGGTGTGACCGGGGCCCTTTTCGATGCGCCCGCCCCGCGTCCGGGTGCGAGGCGGGGCCCGCGAAATGGCCACCGCCCCGTACCATGCGGCTTCCCCCTCGCGTGAGGGCGGTGGATGGAGAATCGCTGAATGGGCTGCGAGCCGCTCTACCTCGACCACAATGCAACCACGCGCCAGACGCCCGCTGTGACGGCTGCGGTCATGGACGCTTTCTCTCAGGCGTGGGGAAACCCGTCGAGCATTCATCGAACCGGGCAGCTTGCCAGGCGGCGAGTGGAGGAGGCCCGCGAGCGTGTTGCGAGGTTGGTTGGGGGGACCCCCGACGAAATCGTTTTCACATCGGGTGGAAGCGAGTCGGTCAATGCCGCCATCCGCTCGGCACTGGATGCCGCGCCAGACCGGCGTGTGATCGTGACGAGCGGTGTCGAGCACTCGGCTGTGCGCGAACTGCTTGCGGTGCTGCAGTCAGAGGGCGTGGAGGCGATCCAGTTGCCGCACTCGGAAGCTGGATGTGTCGATCCTCAGGCGCTGCGGGCGGTGCTGGAGCGTCGCGGCGATGAGGTGGCCCTTGTATCCGTCATGTGGGCGAACAACGAAACGGGCGTCATCGAGCCGGTTCCGGAGCTCGCCGAGATCTGTGAGCAGTTTGGTGTTCCGATGCACTCCGACGCCACGCAGTGGGTCGGCAAGATGCCGGTGGACGTCGGGTCCGTCCCACTCACCATGATGAGCTTTGCCGGCCACAAGTTCCACGGTCCGAAGGGGACGGGCGTCCTGTGGGCGAGCGCGGGAACGCGCGTATCTCCCCTGATTGTCGGGGGTGGTCAGGAGCGAGGTCGCAGGGGCGGAACAGAGAACGTGCCCGGAATCATTGGCCTGGGTGTGGCTGCCGAGGAAGCTCGCCAGTGGCTCGAGTCTGGCGGGCACGAAGCCATGCCGGAGTTGCAGGCGAGGTTTGAGCAGGCCGTCATCGAGTCCGTGCCGGGGGTGTGCGTCAACGGCGTCACCGCGGCCCGCATGTGGTCCACGTCCAGCATCGGCTTCCCGGAAGTCGAGGCGGAACTGCTTCTGCTCGTACTCTCGGAGCACGGCCTTGATGCCTCCGCGGGCTCAGCCTGCTCATCCGGGGCGCTGAAGGAGTCGAGTGTTCTGGAAGCGATGGGCCACCAGCCGTGCCAGATTCCAGAGGCGCAGTACGGGTCGGTCCGCTTCAGCTGGGCGAGGGAGACCACGTGGGACGAGCTGGCCAGCGCAGCGGCGATCATCGCGGAGTGTGTTGCCGCCGTTCATCGCATCGAGCCCCAGGCAGAGCCGATTTCCCGGGAGCAGTCTGTCGGGAAGGGCTGAGTCTCGGGTCTGGCGGACGGTGAACGGCACACCCCCGGAGCCGCCCGAGCCAGTAGAATGCCCGTCCTTGCCCTGTTAGCTCAGTTGGTAGAGCAGCTGACTCTTAATCAGCGGGTCGTGGGTTCGAATCCTACACAGGGCATTCCGCAAGACGCCGCACCACGTTGTGCGGCGTTGTCTTTCTTCGTGCGGCGCAAAGATTTGCCTGCCTCGAATCGCAGTGATTTCGATTCACTTGGGCCGAATTCCAGGGTTGGGGCTGGGCACTTGCCGGCGTGCGGTCGTGCACTGGCTGTCAACATGGCTGGCAACGCCGCGGGGGACTTCACGCGGGGCGGTGCGTGGCGTACACTCGACGTGGACACCGAGCGAGGAGGAACGACACCGCATGCCCCAGGGAACCCTCACGCGTCTCTTCGAGGTCCGGGGATTCGGTTTCATTACCCCTGACGAAAGTGATCGCGATGTGTTTCTGGGGATTGACGTGATCAGTTCATCCACCGAGGAGTTGCGGGAAGGCCAACGCGTGCAGTACGAGGCGGTGGATGCCGCTCCGGGACTGAAGGCGGTATCGGTGCAGCCCATCAAGGCGTGACCTCGGCAGCACTCAATCGACTCCCGGAGGCGTTTCTGAAGCGTTTGGATCTTCTGCTGGACGCTCCTGCGCGGCAAGCGTGGGAGGCTGCTGCAGCGAAGGCACCATTGAGCGTGCGATGGACAGGCCCACCGGGCCAGGAAGCCGAAGGTGCAGCGTTCCTGCGGGAGCACGGAATGGATCCGCGGCCCATTCCGTGGGCGAGCGAGGCCTGGTCGCTGCCCGGGGAATCACGCCGCATGTTGACTGACCTTCCCTGGGTGCGTTCCCAAAGACTCTTTGTGCAGTCGGCATCGAGCATGGCCGCCGTGCACGCGTTGGGCGTGCAGCCTGGGCACGATGTGCTCGATCTGTGCGCCGCGCCGGGCGCCAAGACGTCGCTGATTCACCGGCAACAGGCGGGCAGCGGGATTCTGGTCGCCAACGAACTCAGCCGCGCGCGGACCGAGCGGCTCCGAGCGCTCCTTGGCAGGCTTGAGATCACGGATGTCGAGATCCTGACGGGCCCGGGCGAGTTGCTCGGCCGCTCGCACGCCCGCTGCTTCGATCGAGTGCTCGCGGATGTTCCGTGCAGCGGGGAAGGGCGGTTTCACCTGTCCGACCAATCTACGTGGTCGCGGTGGAGTGAGTCGAGCATTCGAGGATTGTCGCGGCGTCAGACGGTGCTGCTCCAGTCGGCCTGCCGTGCCTGCCGTCCGGGTGGGGAAGTGCTGTACGCAACCTGCACCATGGCGCCCGAGGAGAACGAGCAGGTCGTGGACCGCGTGCTGTCAAAGGCCGACCCGCCGGTTGAGCTCCTGCCAGTACAACTCGACCTGCCGGACCGACGCCCGGCACTGCAGTCGTGGGGCGGCGACGCATACGCGCATGACCTGTCGCACGCCGTCCGCATTCTTGCCAGTGAGACGATGACGCCCTTCTTCATGGCGCGGCTGCGCAGGATGGAGGAGGAATGATCGCTCGCATGGGATTGATGGCGGGGGTGGTCGTCATGGCTGCGACCGGGTGCCAGTCCAGTCACACCACGCAGGACGTGGCGTATCTGAAGTCACACATGTCGGAAACGGAGTTTGACCGTCTGGGCCGTGATCGCATGGCCCATCACGCCCGCGTCATGCGTGACGCATGGGCGAACGCGGCCTGGCGTGACGACGTGGACGCCGAACTCTGGCGCAATGCCGTGCTGCCGCCCACACACGTGTCCGAGCAGTGTGAGGACTGGTGTGATGTCCTGACGCTTCGACTGCAGGGCGTGGGCGATGACGCCGTGGGTGTTCGCGAGACGGTTCACGCGCTCAACGCGGCCATTGGGGACACGCTTGGCGTTCGATACCACCCGACCAAACGCAGGGCGCCGGACCAGGGACCAATCGAGACGATGGAATTGGGATGGTCGTCCTGTACCGGCCTCTCCATTCTGCTCGCGGACGCTTGCCGCACGCGGGGCATTCCCGCTCGTCTGACGGGCACGCCCCTATGGGTCAATGACAGCGGCAATCACACGTGGGTGGAAGTCTGGGCCGACGGCGACTGGCACCACGTAGAGGCTGCCGATCCGAACTCGTGGGACTCGGCCTGGTTCGACGAAATTGCGTCCAAGGCGGCGGGGGAGTCCGATCCGATGCATCGCATTTACGCAGTCATGCCGGACGGCCCGCTCATCTTTCCACTTGCCTGGGCACCCGAGCGGCAGGACATTCAGGCGGTCGATGTGACCGACCGGTACGCGGCGCCGGCTTCCCAATGACCACGCGACGCCGCCTCTTGAGAAAGGCGACGCCGCGTAGGGCAGGATGAACGCGTCGGAGATCAGCGTCGGCGACGGCGACCGCAGAGACCCGCCACGCCGAGCAGCGTCAACACGCCGGGTGCGGGAACCGGCGAACCCCCCGGAATCCCCGGACCCCCCGGACCAGAATCGGGCGAGCCAGCCGAACCCCCCGCCCAGTTGCCACTGAGCGGATACGGGCCCAGTCCGCCGCCCTTGGGCTTGCCGTCGGCCTGAATGTCGATCACGGCGCCCAGCAGCGACGTGTCAGGTCCGCCGACCTTGATGTCGTCCCAGGCCAACACGTCCCACGGATTGTGTGGGGCGATGGCGCCGCCCTTGATCATGCCGTCCTGATTCGTGTGCAGACGAGGCAACTCGAACAGTTGCCAAGGGGTGTCCGCAAACCTCGCCGACGCACTTGTGCTCAAGATCAGCAATGCTGCTGCCGCCGATGATGTGATGATGATGTTTCTGTACGTGTTCATGTTTGCTCCTCTCAGGATCCTGCTGCGACGCCGTCGGCGACGACCTTGGCGGACTCAAGCATGTTCCAGCCGGTTCGGCGGAACTGCGGGAATCGGCCCATGGTGCCGGTGATCATGCGAACGTCGTCGTTGTCGATGGTCAGGGGCTTGTCCTGACCGGTCCATCCGACGAATCGTCGATGCCCGTCGAACTGGATGGAGAACACGCGTTCCCGCATGGCCCAGTTGTCGAGGCGTTCGGCAATTTCATCGGCCTTGTTGGTGAAGAGCGCGAGCAGCCGCTGCAACTCACGCTCGTCGGCGATGTGACGCAGAGCGATGTTGCACCCGAAGATGCACCACCATCCGTAACTCTCCAGTAGGTCTCCCGTCGCCGTCTCGTCCAGATCGACGACGTCGGACATGGCGTCCAGAATGGTCGCCGCCGCACTTCTTGCGTCGGTGCGGCCGAGCATGACTTGGGCTTCAAGCATGCCGCCTCGGCAGGTCCGGGCAATGCCCGCTGCGGTCGGGTGGTCACGCCGGTCAAGCGCGGCCAGTGCTTCGGATGCTTCCTTGAGCGTGGCGTACGCGATGGCCGCATGTTGATTGGCGCGGCCTGGATCCGCATCAATCAAGCGGCGATGTGTGCTGCCGAGCACGTAGAGCGTGAACGCGTGCGTTCGTCGGTCGCGGTCCGACACCGGGGGCCCACTTTCAAAGTGCGCGACGATGTCCGCGGCGGCGGCCTGGGCCTCGGTCAGATGCCAGAGGCTGTAGCACGCATTGGCGAGATTGCTCTGCAGCATTCGCCGCACGTCGGCGGGCAGGGGCGCTTCGGTCAATCCCTCTCTGGCGATGTCCAGACTGCGAGTGAAGCGACCGAGTCCGTCCCATGCCCCGAGTTCACGGTTGCAGGCAAGCGCCCGCTCCTCCGCCGTACTTGCCGCGGCCCGCGCCCTTCCTGCGAGCCGGATCATTTCACGGTAGTTGCCTCGTCGGTGGGCTTCTCCGGCAAGGACGTCGAATTCGTCAAATGTGGCGTCGCCGTCGACGGGCGGAATGTCCTCGCCGGCGCCACCCCACAGACTCTCGGTGACATCGCCGACCGACCAATCGAGCACGTCGGCGAGTTCGACGATGAGGTCCAGTTTCGGATTTCCACTTGCCGGAACGATCTTGCTCGAGTCGCGGCCGAGTGCCTCGGCCAGTTCTCTACGGGTCCAGTTCCGGTAGACCTGCGCGAGTTCCACGAGCCGCTCAAGCCTCTTTCTCCTGTTACACATGTCGATCATGACTAGATCTCCCCTGGCGGACACGCTTGGTGTGCGCCGATGAATGTGACGGGGTTCTGATTCAGCGGACCGGTTCCTCCGTGTCCCGAGACGCAACGCGTGACGTCACGTCTGCGAACATATCGAGCGCGGTTGCGTTTTCGATGACCAAATGCCAAAACGCGCCGCGCGAGTTTTCCGCGTCAGTCGACACTTCCCACTTCGTTGTTACGACATCCAATTGATCGGGTGGCGAATCCGACATCGCGCCGCCGTAACTCGACATGCTTCGCCAGCCGTTGAAGCGTCGCGGCCCATCTGGGGTTCGGTCTGTAACGTTTGCGATTTGACGCAAACGGCATCATGGCCACGGGTTCCTACCCGCCCGGCGGTCAACGCGGCGTTGTGCCGAGTGGTAGTCTCCCAGACATGTGCAGATGGATCGCCTATACCGGACCCCGGCTTCGGCTGGATGAATTGCTCATCAAACCCGCGCACTCGCTGATGACGCAGTCTCGGCACGCGAGGGAGTCGACGTTTGCGATCAATGCAGACGGCTACGGCGTTGGCTGGTACACGAGTTCTTCACCCGTGCCTGGCGTCTATCACGAAACACGTCCTGCGTGGAACGACGAGAACCTCAAGAGTCTCGCGTCACATCTCGCGTCCCCGCTCTTCATGTCGCACATTCGCGCCGCGACGAGCGCCGTATCGCGGACGAACTGCCATCCCTTCACATTCGAGAACTGGATGTTTCAGCACAACGGTGCCATTGGCGGCTTCGACGAGATTCGGCATGAACTTGACGGCGCGATCAACCCGACGATCTACGCGAGCAAACGGGGGTGCACCGACAGCGAGACCATGTTTGGCCTCTGTCTGACCGAAGGGCTTCGTGACGACCCCGCCGGCTCGATCGCCCGCATGATCAGTCGCGTGGAGTCGGCGCGGGCAGCAGCGGGCGTGGCAGACCCCTTCAACATGACGGTGGCCGTTTCCGACGGGGCCAGCCTGTGGGCCGCCCGATTCGGCACGGGCGGGGAGGGGCCCTCGCTGTATCACACGGCCAGTCGGGCTGCCCTGGACCAGGCGTCGGCATCGGCGGGCGTCATTGAGGAGGCAGCCACGATTGTCGTCTCCGAACCGCTGGATGACTGCAGCGAGCACTGGATGGAGGTGCCGGGGGGGCACTGGCTGCGGGCTGTGGGCGATGAGGTGGAGATTGCCCCCCTCCCGGCAGGCTGACGGGGGCCCCTTACTTGCCGCTCCAACGGCAGGAACTGGGAACTTTGGGTCGGGATTCACGTATCATGGGGAGACCGTTGATGACCGTCTCTCGGTGCCTGAGCACCGTTTTTTGCCCCGAAGTGCCCCCGCCTGTCCCGGATGTGACGGGCTGCATGGCTGAGGCGGCACTGTGGCAGGGAGTTCCTGATGCGACATGTGGTTCTGGCCGGGGTGCTGCTGGCGGCGTGTGCCGCAACGACGCAGGCTTTGGCTGCAGGCCGCGACCGAGTCGAGGTCGAGTCGCCGCTCCGCCTGAGCACCCATGCCGCGGACTATGACGCGGCGCCCTCCAAGGCGTCGGTGCTTCGCGTCAATCCGGAGGTGGTGGGGGAACTCTGGGGCGCGGACACCGTGGAACTTCGCAAGATTCCCATGCCTTCCGGCCCGGACGTCGATCTGGAACTGGAACGCGTCGCCAACCCGATCGAGGCGACCTGGCTGCTCTCCTCCGACGAGTTCGGTGGTGTCCAGCAGACGTGGGTACCCGCCGCGGACGTGCTGCTGCTTGCCGGGCATGTTTCGGGCAGGCCGGACCGCCGGGCATTCATCGGACTTTCGAACTCGATCGCCCAGGGGTGGATCGAGACTGACGACGGCTTGCACATTCTGTCAACACCGCCCGATGGGGGACCGTCGCTGCTGTACCGCGTGGGTTCGGCGCGTGGAGGCATCGACATCGCACCACCGCCCCCTGCGGAGAGCGGCGTCGTGCCGGCCAGCCCCGACTCGGGCTTGATCGCCAATACCGCAAGCGTCTCACCTGGTGACAAGGCGGTGCAGCCGCTCAGCGACACCCAGCGGGTGCTCGATGCGTTGGCTGACCCGGACAGTTCGCTCTTTGGCACCGTGTCCGGGGAGACGATCCTGCGGCTTCTGGACATTCCTGTGGACGGCGATCGGGCCATGGTGGCTGTCGTGGACGAACCGCTGGGCGCCTGCTGTCTGGCGCCGGGGCTGTGTGTTCAGGAGACCGAGTCCGCTTGCCGAGTGTTGTGCTCGGTGGAGTCATTCTGCGGCTATACGCCAGCCGAC